>JAHDIA010000844.1 GCA_020631035.1 Chitinophagales bacterium
TAGAGCGTTTGACTGGCAGTCAAGAGGCCACCGGTTCGAATCCGGTATCCTCCATCACTTTTACCTTATCACTGATTTGCGTCAATGATAAGGTTTTTTTATGGTTTTTGGATAATCTTTGGACAAACAGTAGGGAGCCACAGGCAACTGAATGACTTGTTTAAGAATTATGCTCTTCCACAAAAATTGACAAAGAACCTTCTTTATGGTTCTTTTTATACTATGTTTGCAATACAAACAATCCAGACTTTCAAACACCTTGCGCCCAAATGAGACAATTTTGTGTATCGCTTTTCTTCTTAACTTACCTTTTGTTGGGCTGGACAATCATCGAAGATTATGGGATGTCGACCGACGAAGCCAAGCAAAGACGACATGGGATGGTCGCTTGGGATTATGTCAATAAAAAATTGGGCAATCTGTTTTATGAAGAGCCTTTTACAAACAAGGATTTGCCCAACTACAGAGGACGAGATTATGGCTTGACTTTTCAAATGTTTTGTTTTGCACTTGAACGCAAACTAAATATTGAAGATTCTAGAGAGATTTACCTCTTGCGTCATAAGGTTGGGTTTTTGATTTTTGTTTTAGGGGTTTTTTTCTTTTACAAAACCATCACACATCGGCTGGGCAATTGGCGATGGGGTCTCTTGGCCGCTCTCTTAATGATCCTTAGCCCTCGCATTTTTGCCCATTCTTTCTTCAATCCCAAAGACATCATTTTGTTGGGAGTTTTTTTTATTGCAACTTATACCCTTATTCGTTTTGTGGAGGAAAAAACTTGGAAGTGGATGATTGTACACGCACTGGTTTGTGCCTGGCTTATCAATACCCGTATAGTGGGCATTTGTGTTCCTGTGCTAACAATGGCTGTACTTTTGGTCGATTTGTTTAAATTTAATAGTTATACAGTTTGGTTGAAAAAATACCTTGTGCCAAGTTTGGGCTATCTCATTTTAACAAGCTTGCTGACCATTGCGTTATGGCCAAGTTTGTGGGAAGCACCTGGGCAGAGTTTTATGTATAACTTTCACAGTATGAAGCAATTTTACTGGGATGGAATCGTACTGTATTGGGGCAAATTTATTCCGACCAATCAACTGCCTTGGCACTATATTCCCACTTGGTTGTTTGTAACAACACCGCTTGCTTATGGCGTGTTGTTTTTGATAGGATTGGGCTATGGTATACAAATCTTAATCAAGAATAAATTTAAATTTTATAGCAACAATGAAGAGCGAATAGATTTGATTTTGCTTGCTTTGTTTCTAGGGCCATTGATTGCTGTTATAGCTTTGCAGTCTGCTTTGTACGATGGTTGGCGGCAAATGTATTTTATTTATGTTGGATTTTTGGGAACGGCTGTGATTGCTTTGTATAAATTGAACTCAAAATTTAAATCAGCAAGTTCCCTGAGCTTGCCTAAGGGAACACATCAGTGGGTATTGTGGATTTTGTTATTAGGCAATGTGGCAACAACAGTCTATTATATGGTCCGCAACCATCCCCATCAAAATGTATATTTTAATGTCTGTGCGGGCACAAATGTATACAAGCGAATGGATATGGATTATTGGGGGGTAGGTTTTCAACTCTTGTATGAGCAATTGTTGGAAATGGACGACTCAGATGAAATTTGGATCAAAACTTCGGTACGTCCAGGCTACGAAAATGTATTTTTTTTAAAACCTGAATTGCGAAAGCGCATCCATTACAATGAGGAAGATGAGCCACGAGGGTATTTTGTCACCAATTACCGTTTTGAGAGACAACTTCGTAAGTATCTTAACAA
>JAHDIA010000132.1 GCA_020631035.1 Chitinophagales bacterium
GATTATGTCCACCAGATTTGGCTTTCACTAAAGCTTGGTCTGGTTAACTTTTCGTGCTTTGTCTGTCCTACACTTTCATCCTTCCCCATGCGCCACGCTTTGAGTTATATGAGTTTAGAATTTGGGATTATTTCTACCTTATTTATTGGTTATGGGCATCAATACAACTAAGTCCCACTATCCTACTAAAATCTCCTGTATTGCCGAGTGATTAGGGTGAGATTGTAAACCAAGACTGTCGCTGCAATGATGGCATCGGGTAGTTTAATTCGATAGATTTTTCTTAGTTCTATTGTTTTTTGAACTACTAAATCAGTTAGTTCTAATACTTGATTGCTTTCTATAAAAGCCTCTAAGGTCTGCATTTCTAAAGGGCTACCATTATAGCCCAACAATTCTATTTTGTTGATAACTGATAAATATTGTGAGGAGTTTTCGACAAGCTGTTGCATCCAATTACTTCCAGTAGTAGGTAATCTGCCGCCTAAAAACTCAATGATTACATTGGTGTCCATCAAATATTGCGTTCCCATTCGTTGCGGCTTTCTTCTACATATTTTAACATCTTTTCTGCTGTTTCTTGCGAGATGCTTCCCGCCCATTGTTGCTTGGGTTTATCAGCTTGTTTTTCACTGCTAATCAAACGTAAGATATTAAGTTGTTCTAATTGTTGTAACAACATTAAAGCTTTATCATTTAGTATTTCTACTTGAATTATTGGCATTATATACAGTTTTGTTTAACCACAAAATTAAGCCTTTTCTCCCACAATCGAAAGTTTGGTTTTAGTGACAAGCTTTTTCTTGTCCGACAAAGCTTGCGTGAGGCATGCGGAATGGTACGACTGTAAGGAGTAGCCCGCAGGGCCGAAGCGAATGCGGAGCCTGGAGAACGCCGACCCGACGCAGGAGGGACACGCCCAAATACAAATTATTCCTTCAAATATTTTTCTATCTGTTCCATCATCTGTTCTGCTGAAGCATAGCCATTGGTAATGAGCTTGAGGCGACCGTTGACTCGAAGGACAAGGGTAGGAAAACCCATTACGCCCATCTCGGTTGATTTTTCAAAATCTTCTCGAACGGCTTGCTTCATTTCTTCGGATTGGAAGGCTTTGTCAAATGCTTCAGTGTCTATCTCCAATTCTTTGAGAATGGGGTGGTAGCTTTCGAGCAAGTGAAGGTTTTTGTTGTGAAGGTAAAAGGCTTCTTGTACTGCTCTAAAAAATTCAAAGGTTTTTTCGGGAGCCAATTGACGGACCACCACTACCGCACGACAAGGAGGTTCGGTATCATAAGTAATGGTCGAGTCTTGGAGGATGTCGTATTTAAAAGGCTGATTGCTCGCTTTGTGAACATCTTCCCAGTGGTGAGACAAGAAGTCCTTGAGTTCACTCATTGTTTGAGTATTGTAAGGACGCAAGCCACCCATCAAGAGTTCAAAGTCCATTTGCTCACTGTAAGTTGCTTCGATTTTTTCCAATTCAGGCGCAACGCCATAGCACCAAGAACACATAGGGTCGCCTATGTAAATGAGTTTGTTTTGGGCATTAGTATACATAGTGAGTGGTAGTATTAGAAGTGAACAGATCAATAATAGCCTTTTCATTTAGTAAAGATAGGGTTTTGTGTGTGGCGAAATACATTTCGTGAAAATATTTATTAGAACCTGTCTGAAAACCTATTCTGAAGTTGAGACGGAAGTATTTTGTGCTAGGACAAGGCACAAAAAACGGACTGGGCTGGCACACCAGTTATGCAGCGCATAATGAGTATTTTTGTAACTGGTCCGACATATCGGCAGTACTAGTGCAAAAGACGAAGTCGCAGAACAGCAAGAGGTTTTCAGACAGGTTCTTATTTCAAAGCCTCTCGCAACTTCATCAAGAGCTTGCCCAATTTGTTTTTGCCTTTTCCATTGCCACCATCTCCCCAATAATCATCGTTTTCGGTGTGTTCGATAAGGATTTTGTCTCCTGTTTCGAGTAGGAGTTGTTTGAGTTCGGGATGTTGGCTAAACTTGGCTTGTAGGGCTTCGTACATCACATTGTCTCGAATGTGGTCCCAGTTTTGTCGAATGCGTACTTTGCGAGTCCTACCCAATTCTGCTGCCTTCATAGGAGAAGCCGCTTTTCGGATTTTGGCTTCGTGGGGCGTTCCTACAAATTTTTGTGCTTGAAAATAGTGTTCGCTCGTTGCCCACATTTTGCCCTTTAATTTGATGGGGTAGGGCGCAAAGTTGGAAAACTCGCCATAAGTTTGATTGACACTATAGAATTTAATGGTTTCTTTGTTCTGCATAATTTGTTAAAAATAAGCTCTTTGGATGTTTCCAAAGACTATCTATTTTGTTTGTGTTCTTTACTATGAATAAATTTGTGTGTTTTTCTTTTCGCACTGTATCTCCAAATTATGATAGCTGTTAGCATCTTGGTAAGCATAAATTGTAGGTTGATTTCTTTATATTTAATCTACAAAATTATACCATTATCAGTTCCTTTACTTCAATGATTTAATTGCGCATTAGATTTTTCCATTTTCTTTACCAAAGGAATCCAAACCGCCAAACAGACCAGCAAAATAATTAACTTTTGATTGCTGGATAAACTTTTGGCAATGACAGGGTACAAGATCAATATATTGGCAATTCCGTGAAAGGCAGCACATACTAGTATGGAACGAGTAGCTTTTGAGACTTCGCCTATACCTGCACTAGCAGCAATGAGCAAAGGCAACATCACCAACTTAGGGTCATTGCCTGTACGTAAAAAGAACCAATGCCATAGATACCAAGCAATGCCTATCAAAATATAAACCGCCCATTTGTTCATTTTGCCTGTTAATTCTTCTTGTAGGTATCCCCGCCAGCCATACTCTTCCAAAAAGGCATAAATGAGTACGAATACACCCATTAATAATCCAAATAGATTCGCTTGTATATCATAAGCATTTGAGACACCAATGGCAGCCAAGCACACAATGGGAATCAATAAAATAAGACCACTAAAAGCAGCATTGCCACCCGTCAAACTGATTTTGTCGGTTTCCAATTTGTTGCGCAAAAACAGCCCACTCAAAAACAATCCCAAAGTTGGAACCAAGCCAAAAAACAATACGGTCATGGAAGGCATTTGGGCAAAAAAATCGGATAATTGTCCCCTCTGACTAAACCACAAAAAGGACCATAATAAAGAGATAGCTATAAAGATTCCAACTCTCGTTTTGTAATTGTTCATTCTTCTTGTTTTAGGTAAGGAATGTGTACGGAAGGTGTACGAAATAAGTTCGTAAGTAACTGTACCCTTTGACAAGTTCAGGCTGTGGTTTCTGGAACGAGCCCTGAGCTTGTCGAAGGGCAAATTATAAGTTTACTTCGTACCATAATTACACATCTTCCAATTTTAAAATGGCAGTGGTACGATCCCGCATCTTGTCACACAATTCGTGATCTTTGATGAGCGACTGACCATAACTCGGAATCATTTTGCGCAATTTGTCTTGCCAGTCTTTGGATTCCATTTGTTCCGCAAAGCAAGTTTTTAGCAAATCCAACATAATCGAAACCGAGGTCGAGGCACCAGGAGAAGCCCCCAACAAAGCGGCAATAGATTTATCTTTACTAGAGACAATTTCTGTTCCAAATTTGAGCACGCCCCCTTCGTCTTTGTCCTTTTTGATGATTTGCACCCTTTGCCCTGCAATGATGAGTTCCCAATCTTCAAACTTCGCTTCGGGATAATATTGTTGCAATGCCTCAAAGCGATCTTCGGGAGATTGGAATACTTGCTCAATCAAATATTTGGTCAGTCGAATGTTGTGGACACCTGCCGCCAACATTGGCCAAACATTGTGTACTTCTATAGACAAAGGCAAGTCGAGATAGGAACCATTTTTGAGAAATTTTGTAGAAAAACCAGCATAGGGACCAAACAACAAAGAGCGTTCCCCATCGAGCATACGGGTATCCAAATGTGGGACAGACATAGGAGGCGAACCGTGTGCCGCTTTGCCATAAACCTTGGCTTCGTGTTGTACCACCACTTCGGGATTGGTACATTTTAAAAACTGTCCACTTACAGGAAAACCACCATAACCCCGTCCTTCGGGTATGTCCGATTTTTCCAGTAATTTTAAAGCTCCACCACCTGCACCAATGAATACAAATTTGGTATAAATGCTTTCTTTGTCATTCGTTTCCAATTCTGTCATATCTATTCTCCAACGTCCGTCGTCTTCTTGTGTGAGGTCGTCAACATGGTAACCGAGGTGCAATTGAATGCCGTCACATTGCGCCAAATAGCCAATCATTTTGCGAGTGATTTGCCCAAAATTGACATCTGTTCCAATTGCCATTCTGGTAACCCCAATGCGTTCATTTTTATCTCTACCCTTCATCATCAAAGGAATCCACTCGGCTATTTCTTCGTGCGATTCCGAATACTTCATATCGTCAAATATGCCGTATTTTATAAGGGCTTCGTATCGCTTTTTGAGAAAGTCAATATTTTTTTCACCCCAGACAAAACTCATATGGTCGATGTCGTTGATAAAGGGCGTTTCAGATTGTATACAATCGCTTTCTTTGAGGTGCGCCCAAAACTGCTTGGACACTTCAAATGCCTCACTAATCCGTAGGGCTTTGCTAATGTCTACCGAACCATCTTCTCGTTCTGGTGTATAATTGAGTTCGCAAAAAGCGGAGTGGCCTGTCCCTGCATTGTTCCAAGCGGCAGAACTCTCGGTTCCTACTTGATTGAGGCGTTCGTAAATGGCAATTTCTGCATCGGGCATCAATTCACGCAGCAAAACGCCTAGGGTGGCACTCATAATTCCTGCCCCAACAAGGGTGATGTCTACTTCTTTGTTCATATCTTTATTGATAGGTTTTGGCTATTGTGCTGCAATGATACGAACTTGATTTGAAAATGAATAATGATTGGGACGGAAGGTTGAGGGCTTCGTGGGTGGGTGACTCCCCGCTTTCCGCTTTTGCATGGCAACCGCTACAATCGGGCGTAGGCATCGCATCTATTTGTTGGTATCGGTTCTGATGTCCATCCGCTACATCCTACACCACCAACAAAAAAATCCCCCTAGACACAATCTGTGTTAGGGGGTGGGTTAAACTATTAAAAAATGTCACCTTCTTTTGTCAAGTTTATTTATTGCTTTAAAAAACTCGTACCGAGAGAGCCAGCGTCTGATTGTAGATAGAGCAAGTACAAAGCAGCAGGCAAATTCTGTGTATTGATTTGTAACGTATTGCTTCCTTCTGTCACCTCATAAGTTTGGGTATAAAGCAAGCCTCCCAATCTATCGTAAATTTGAATGCTTATCTTCTCATTTGTTGGAGCAGTATAATTGACAAACAATTGATCTTGTACAGGCATTGGATACAAGCCAACAGCCATTTTGTCTTTAGAGCTAGAACGCACACCAATGATTTCAGACTTGATTGCTTGACCAAAGATGTCTGTCTCTACCAATTGATAGTAGCTAATACCGCTCGTATTGTCTTGATCTAAGAAAGTATAATCTTGTCGGGTATTGCTACTACCTTTGGCATTGACTTCATAGATAGGTGTAAATAAGTCACCATCTTTGGATTTAAGTAAGGTAAATAGTTGACTATTCTTTTCACTTGCAGTAGTCCATTTGATTTGATTGCCTTTAGAAGTGTTGCGTCCAGAAAAATCTAGCAAAGAAACTTCTGTTGTAATACAATCCACAATAGTCATAAAAATCGTTTCGGTACATTCAGGATGGTCGGCAACAGACACACTGTAGTTGTAGCTAGTACCCGAATCAAAAGGACCAAGTATGATGACATTTTGTGTGTAATTGCTGACAATTAAATCCCCTGTTTGTTCGTCTACAATATTGTAACCACTGCTTCCAGCATTGCCACCCACAAAATTTAAAACAAGATGGTAAGATTGATTGTCTGTTTCACAATTGACACTGTGTTCTACTACAAAATCTTCGCAATTGGGCATTTGATAAATGGCGTCTTGTATGGTATTGAAAACCGTAGAAGTAATAATTGGCGCATTAAAGTCAAAGTAAATTCCAGCACTGTTTTCAATGACTGTCCCATTGGGATTGTCAGTTACTTGATTAATCGAAAACTGTACAAAACCATGTGAGGCAATTTCATTCACATTGCTATCTGGCAAATAAATGTTGGGGAAATCCCAACGGATAATATTGCCTCCAATAATTTGTACCTCATAAGGATGACTACTCGTTCCGCTTTCAAAAGTGGAGATGTCTAAAAATTCAGAGAGGGTATCTAGTATAAAAACATTGATGGCTGTATCATTTCCAGTATTTTGAAAACGAATGGTGTATTCAAATGGTGTATTGGGACTGGTGAAGTGTTCCTCACCAATTCCAGTAGGACTGACCAACTTATCATTTGGGTCAAAAGAACCTATGATGGGTAAGCAATCAATGTCAACATAAGGGTTACCATCGTCTTGTGGTACAGCTGTGATAAAGCCAGTAGAAAAAATACCCATTCCACACATTTCAATCATTGCTTGTGGGTTGCTGTTGCCAGGATAATAAGGGGATTGCTCAGCCGTCAAACGATAACTTGAGCCATTGGCAAGGAACTTGACGATTAGAGAATCACCAGCGTTTAACTGAAAATTACCAATGAAACTAAGTAGATCGTCTTCATAAGCAATGTAATCTCTCGCTTCTGACATATTTTCGCCAGTATTGTAAATGGTAAAGGCAACAGAATCACCTTCACATGCAACATCCACTTCAATATCAGATCCATCCCATAATGCCGAAGGTTTGCCACAATACTCATTGGGATAAATGTAGACTTCCGAGCAAGCCGATGTTTCTAAAGCGGCTTCACAATCTACATCGGCAAAAATCAGAATACTGCCACATTGCCCAATAGGACTTTCTCCGAGATCAAAAATCAAATGATTGTCCTCGTTTAGAGTGTAGGGATAAGTTGTGCTATCTACCACAATGTATTCATCCAAAATCAACTCAATATAAACACTGTCGGCATCTTGCGTTCCTTCATTACAATATTGGATATATAAGACATTGTCAAAACATCTTCGCAAAAATGGAATGCCCAAATCTATGGTTAAAAGTGGGCAATCTATAATGGCTTCCATTGGGAAATCTACACCAGAAGTATCGTAATTTTCCACTTCAATCATTGTCAAACTATCAATACAACTATTGTACAAATAAGGGTGATTCAATATATTGGGGTAAATACTATATGCACCTTCGTTTACATCAAAACAATACCGACCATCATTGTCAGGAATGGTGTAAAGTGGACCAGGATAGAGTTCAACCACATAGCCACCCAAACTTGATTCAGTCGAATCATATAAACAGTCTAAGTCGTCGTCTAAAAATATCTGCCCAGAGATTTTGCTGGTAAATAAATTGCCTTGTGGGTCGAGCTTGAGTAGATAGGGGACAGGATGATTCAAAAAGTTATTAGTAGGAGAATTGTCAATATCAAAGTGATTGCTAACAATTACACTTCCATCAGGGCAAGCCTGCATATCCATAGAATTGGGTCGCAACACCCCAACACCATCATGGATAAGAATAGACTTGTCGCTTATAAGATTCCCGTCCGAATCTAATTGGGTCACTTGGAGCTTTTCTTGGCTCAATGAATCCGAAAAACTAAAATCAAGAGAAGAAGCAAGTACAAGTCGGTCATCTGGTGTAACACAAAAGGCCCCTGTCATATCATAGCCATCGTCTATTCTTTTGCTAAAAATAGTATCACCTGTTGCATAATTCAATTTGTATAAAATGGGATAAAAAGGCAGAATGTAATCATCACCCAAAAGGCTGCTTCCATACAAACTTACAAGTTCGCCAGTACTCAAAAATTGACTGTTTACATTCCAATTAATTAATGAACCTGGCATAGCAGCATAACTTTTTTCCCAAGCCAGATTGCCACTATCGTCTATTTTGGTAAAAATAGCTTCATCATATGATGAACGAGTGTGACTAATGATATGACTGCCATCTGGAGCAGCTATTGTAGAGAAACGTGGAGGAAAATTCGATGAAACAGCAATAGATTGTGGGTAATCTAACTCACTAGTCCATACAACATCGGCATCTTGAGTCAGCTTTATATTGACCCAAGTATTGAGCGAATCACAAACAAAATCACAATTTGCTGGATGCTTCATTGTGGTCAATATATACTCATCATCACTGTTTTGAATGAATTTGAGAAAAGAAGTAAAAGCAAAATCTAGTGCAGAAATGGAATAAATACTTTCAATCCATTCTTTTTGTCCAAAAGCATCCAATTTCATAACAAACAAATCATTGGAGTTGATTGTGGCACCATAAAAAGCACAAAGATAACCACCATCATTCGTCGTTTCAAAATCCATTGTCACAACGCCAACATCTAAGCCCATTTCAAGAAAACAGTCATAATCATAAATTTCAGACCATTGCAAATTGCCAAACTGGTCCGTTTTGCTAATCATAAAATAGAAACCACTAGAAGAGCTATGAAGTCTACTCAGACAAGCAAAACCACCATCGGCTGTTTTGAGTACATCAGAAAACATATTTGCTTGATCTGTTATCGAATCAGTTAGCTCAGGATAATGCTGCAACCAACCCTGTGCAGACATAGATAAGCTAGTCAACAAAAGAAGGAGCAATGTTTTAAATGATTTTGTTACGAATTGCATATAGGTTAATTTGTATATTCTCTTTATACTACAAAACTCTCTCTTTTGATTTACTTCTACAATAACTTTTTTAGGTATTTGTGAATGAAATAATTATTTTAGAAGGGTCTGTATCCTTGCTTTATAGGTATTTTTAAATAAAAATGTGAATGAACTGACTGTTTTTGGTGCAACGCCATTGACTTATGGCTAGGTTCACTCTGGTTAACCAGCGCATGCTTTAGAGCATGTTAGGAATTGTGCTTTACACCTCAAAGGGCAGGATTTTTGGTTCTGTGCAAAGCTCATTTTGCGCTTAATAGCAGCGCTATTGAGCAAAAAATAGCTGCCGCACAGGTTCAAAAAGACAACTTTTGAGTGCTGAATGATAATTCCTAACATGCTCTTATACTTCGTACAAGCGTTCATCTACCCGCTCATCCGACGCTTATAAATTACCATGAAAATAAAGAAGCAGTAGCCATACAAGACGGCTACTGCTTGAATTTACACTCTCTTGTTTTGTATTACTCTTTGATAAACGTTTTATTGAATAGCTTATCTCCTTGTTTTATCTGAATGAAATACAAAGCGGAATACAAATCATTTGTATTGACTCTTAAAGTGTTTTTTCCTACAGTACAATTTTGTTTTTCCACCAAGACCAAACGACCTGTTTTGTCATAAATACTAATTTGTGCTGCCTCATTTGTAGGAGTCTCCAGTGAAATAAACAATTGATCTTGTACAGGCATCGGATACAATTCCACCTTCATTTTACTTGCAGTGCTAGAGTGTACACCAATGACTTTAGATTTACTTTCTCGACCAAAAATGTCTGTCTCTACCAATTGGTAATAAGTAATGCCATTTGTATTGTCTTGGTCCAAGAAGGCATAATTTTGTCGGGTATTGCTATTTCCTTTTGCACTAGTTTGGTGTATTGCTTCAAATTGATGACCATCTTTAGATTTAAACAAACTAAAGTGTTGGCTATTTTTTTCTGTAGCAGTAGCCCACTTAATTTGATTGCCTTTAGAAGTATTGCGTCCAGAAAAATCCAATAAAGAAACTTCTGTTGTGATACAATCCACAATTGTCATAAAGACATTTTCGCTACATTCAGGATGGTCGGCAACTGTAATCTCATAGTTGTAGCTTGTACCCGAATCGAAAGGACCCAATATCAATACATTTTGAATGTAATTGGACTCAACAATTGAACCTGTTTGTAGATCCGTAATATTATAACCATTGCTCCCTGCACTACCTCCAACAAATGCGAGAACAACCGAATAAGATTGTTTGTCAGCCGAACATTCGACACTATGATCTACCACGAAATCTGCACAATAATCAGGCGTTTGGAAAATAGGATCTTGAATGGTATTGTAGACCAAAGGGGTAATGACAGGCTCGTTGAAATCGAAGTAAATGCCTGCCGTATTTTCAATGACTGTTCCATTTGGGTTGTCAGCTTCTTGATTGATAGAGAATTGAACAAAACCGTGAGAGGCTGCTTCATTGACATTGCTATCGGGCAAATAAATATTGGGGAAATCCCAACGGATAATATTCTCCCCAATGATTTGTACTTCGTAGGGATGACTACTTGCACCACTTTCAAAGGTAGACATATCTAAGAACTCAGAAATGGTGTCCAAAATGTAAATATTGATTGCTGTATCATTCCCCGTATTTTGGAAACGGATGGTGTATTCAAAAGGAACATTGGGACTGGTCAAGTGTTCATCACCGACTCCTGTAGGACTGACCAATTTATCGTTGGGATCAAAAGAACCAACAATGGGCAAACAGTCAATGTCTACAAAGGGATCTTCGTCATCTTGTGGAACGGCTGTGACAAAGCCCGTAGAGAAAACACTGACTGCTTCACCACAATACTCAACAATTGCTTGAGGATGGCTACTACCAGGATAGTAAGGCGACTGTTGAGCAGTCAAACGATAAGTCGCACCATTGGCAGGGAACTTAACCACTTTTTCAGCATCAGCCATTAATTGAAAACTACCCACAAAACTCAACAAATCATCTTCATAGGCAATATAGTCCCTAGCTTCTGACATATCTTCCCCATTGTTGCGAATGGTAAATACAACAGAATCGCCCTCACAAACAGCATCCACAGAAATATCAGAGCCATCCCATAAAGCGTCTGTTTCTCCACAATACTCATTGGGATAAATGTAGACCTCAGAACAAGCAGCCGCTTCGAGTGGGGCATCACATTCAATAGTGGTAAATATTTTGATATTGCCACATTGCCCAACAGGCACCGTCCCCAAATCAAAAATCAAATGATTGTCCTCATTAATAGTATAAGGATAATCGGTACTATCTACCAAAACATATTCATCCAAATTCAATTCGATATAACTGCTATCTGCATCTACTGTTCCTTCATTGCAGTATTCGACAGTAAAATTGGTATTGAAACAACGACGCAAGAAAGAAGTTGCCAAGTCAACCGTCAACAATGGGCAATCAATGAATGCCTCCATAGGAAAATCCATATAAGAAAT
>JAHDIA010000133.1:0-5636 GCA_020631035.1 Chitinophagales bacterium
GGGGTTTGCTCGCTAGTTGTGGGCATAAAATTCGTCTCTTTTTCGCAGCTTGCGAAAGCTACTAAGAATGCTAATAAACAAAATACTCTCTTCATGTTTTATTAGGTTTTTATATGGTTAAATAATCTGTTATTTACTTTATCAATATACCTCAAAGATACAGCAAGACAGTGGCACACAGCAAACACATTTTGTTAGAGAATTACGTCAAAAAAGAGCTTCTAAAACATTTTCTACAATATAAAAAACATTCATTATCACAGAATTAACTCACATTTTGAGTATTTTCTTAATTCACGCAAAAATCATTCAAATTATTGCAAAATTGTGTTTATTTGGGAAAGGAAAAGAGTATTGGCGCAAGCTGTTCCTGCTTGTTTTTGTACATATATATGCAAAAATACTATTTTTTTGGTAGAGCATCAAGAAAACTTTGAGACGAAGGGCAAAACATGCCAAATACGCCCGATGGTAGTGATTAGCCCACAGCTTGGTTCGACAGGCTCACCAAACGGAATGGATTCGACAGGCTCAGCCTCATGTAGATCTACTTTTGTCTGGGGGAGGCTCGTTCGCTTGGAGCCTGTCGAACCAAAGCGAGGACTAAAAACGGACAGCGGGGAGTCGCCCATCTACGAAGCAACTAGCGTTCCGTTCTAATCTATAGTATCCTAGTGGTTTCTGTTCTTTTTCACCACAGATTTGCACAGAGTTCTCTAGTGGTTTCTGTTCTTTTTTACCACAGATTTGCACAGAGTTCTCTAGTGGTTTCTGTTCTTTTTTACCACAGATTTGTACAGATTTCTCTAGTGGTTTCTGTTCTTTTTACCATTCCGATACATCGGAATCATAGACTTTGGCACAGATTTCTTTCAAAGCTGGTAGCACATTAGAAAGTAATCGTCGGTGGTGTATAGCTGATTGTTTGTGGGGTCAATTGCTAAGTCGAATCGGAAGTTGGCATTGGGAAATCTATTTCGTTGGTTGGGGGATTGGATGCTTTGTACTTTCTCGCCAGTATTTAAATCTAGGATTTGAATGGCTGAATTGATGACAAATAGATAGTTTTGATAAGCTTTAATTTGGGGGATGCTGCCATTGAATTTGTGTTGCCATTTTTCGGCTCCTGTTTGCTTGTCAAGGGCAAAAATGTTTCCATCGTCTCTGCCAAGTAATAACAAATTGTTGTGAATGAGGTAATTGCACGCAAGCAGCCCCTTGCTATTGCCTAGTGTTTGACTCCAAAGTGTTTTGCCTGTTGCTAGGTCGAGTGCGTAAATGCTTCGTCCTCCTAGAAAATATACTTTATTGTCTTGAATGATGGGAGGGTTTTGGATGTTTGAGTTGCCATCTTCGGAAATATCTTTGTGAATCCATTCCTCTTTTTGTTGGTCAAGATTGTATGCAATGAGGTCTACTTTGTAATCGAATGGATTGGTTCTGTATTGTCTGTTTTGAAAGATGGCGATGTTTTCGCCTTTTGCATTTTGGGCAAAGCTTGGGGTGTACAATGCTACTTCGTAATCGGTTTTGTTTGCTTGGTAGAGGCTTTGCCATTCGCTTTGCCCAGCACATTGGTAGATAATCTGACTGCTGTCTCCTTTTGAGCCATTGCCAAATCGAATTTGTTTGTATATACAGTCGTTTAATGTGCTTAAATCGCTGCTACTTCCAAACTCATTGATACTGTTCCATAGTGTTGCTCCTGTTTGTGCATTGAATCCCACCCTGAGCTAAGGAGCAATTGATTGTTTTGAGTGGGGATTATTTTGCCTACAGATTCGCCATTTTTGGGAAATTGCAAATACTCCTTCCAAGTCCAAAGTTGTTTCCCTTCTGTATTAAAAGCTTGAACTGATTCGGTTGGATTGTCTTTTTTTTGATCTTTTGATGTTAGAAAAAGGCTATTGTTGTGCCACAATAAATCTTGGGTAAATACGGCTGTTGTATCTGGTGTTAAGGCTACTTGCCAGAGCAATTGGGGTTCTTGTTCGTTTAAGTAAATTTTTGTTTGAGTTTGGATATTAGGATTTGTTGTTTCTTTTTGGCAAGCTATCAATAAGCAGGCAAAGAATATTAATAAGATGCTGTGTTTCATTTTTCTATTTTTGACTTCTTTATAAATTTTAATTTAACATTAAATTCAAACGCCCACTGACAATGCGCTTTGCCAGTGGGGTTTGAATTTAATAATCAGTAACTATCTGTTTGGAAATATTGACCGTAATCTCCATTGAACAGATTAGCTAGTGCTTGTTGTAAATTAGCATCATTGTTCATTTGTTGGTGATTACTATCACCCATAGAAATTTCATATTGTGAACCAGGAAAATTACCCGCAGAACTAGCTAAGACCACACCATCCGATGTAAACTCTTCATATTCATAAGTATATGTTGTAGATATTAATAAAGGAGATGTGCAATAATCATAAAAAGGGTTGTTTCCCGAACAATCACTAGCAAAAGGAGTAGTGACTTGCTCTGTTGTAACGCTTGAGCCAGAAGGTATTGTTTGTAATTCCTCTTCATAAGAAGGGAAATTTATTTCTGTTTCTCCACTTCCACCAATTATTGAACAACTACAACTATAAGTATTGTTAACAATTACATCTCCAAATTCAATGGCTCCAATCAATGTTTTATATCTAAAATTAAATTCTTCACACCACTCTGTTCCTCTTTTATATGCGTCTCTTATATCAGTTGCATCTTGCACCCCTACGCTGTTATCCAAAAGAACACCTAAAATTGTTAAAGCACTACAAGCAAGAGGCGAAGTAACCCACTGCCACGCTGTACAAGATCCATCAAAAGGTTCTGCATCCCCACTTTCAAGAAGTTCTTTATAAGACTCATACTTCATTCTGTAATTTTCGGCAATACTGTTAAACTTGTCAACAGTGGGAGATTCGTCATTAGCACCAAATGGTTCTTCTGTATTTGGTTGTACAATTCCATAGTGAATGGTATTCAAGCCAACAGGTTCACTTTCTTCTCCATAAAACGCTACTTGAGGTAAATCAGGAAATGGATTGTTATTCAACTCGTCAATATGTGGGTCTCCTACTTCAAAGTCCTCTGTAATATCTAGTTCAAAATTTGGAAAAACTTCTGGAAGTAAGGTTTCACCAAGAAAGTTACAGGTTGCATCTAGAGCATCTGCCACTGTCCCATTACTAACAATAAAATCAAGTATAAAGTTGTTTTCTATTTCTTCTAATGCTGGTCCTTCTCCCAATGCAGAACAAGTCTCAGATGCATAGGTATATACATCATCTGAATTGTTCAAAATTTGCGCCCCTTGATGAGGTGTACCAAAGGTAACAATGCCTCCTATATTTCTTTGTTCTACAGGTATTCCACTATACAATCCTGCTGACTCTTCATATTTTTTGTATGCTCGTCTTGAAACCAAGCCTCCTAAACTTTTAGCTATAATAAAATTTTGAGTAGGATCTGTAATATCATTATTCGCATTCTGTATGGGTGCTACTGTTGAAATATCGTCCATTAATTCCGTAGCTGCAGCGAATAAATCCATTTGGTCATATTCAACCTCTACCCCAAAAACCTTATAAGTTTCTTCGGTATATGCAGAAGCTATATCCAAAGCATATTCATTACTTGCTAATCCATGCACCCAATAAATAAGACGATCTGCATTCGCTGCTCCTGTTGTTGATGTTGTCGTAGTTGTGGTAGTCGTCCCACCTGTTGTATTGCTTGTTATTTCGCCATCATTTTCTTGTAGAACAAGTCCTTTATCAATGGCATTGACGTATATTGCTTCCTCTACAGGTAAAATAAAATCGCATTTTCCACCATCTGGTTGTGCTGTTAATTGATTGACAAAAAAGATTGAAATAATTAAGCTGATATATATTTTTAAGTTTTTCATTTTTATTAAATTTTATAATTTTTTTTTAAATGGATAAAAGATAATTAAGGGAGTTGATTGTCAGACTATCGTTTTACTACTTTAAGGACTTCGTAGTATTCTCCTCCACTGACTCTCAAAAAATAGACACCGATTGGTAGCTTGGAAAGGCTTAACAATTTGGTGGTTTGGGGTTGTGCCGAATCTTCTAGTACGACTGTTCCATTTAGATCCACCATTGTTAGTGTCAACTTTTCCTCCTTTGGCAAATAGGGAAGATTTACAAACAATTTGTCAGTTGTAGGATTCGGTTGTATGCTTACTTCTGCCCCTAAATTACTTTCACTTGCAATGCTTGTTTTATTGCTTTTACGTCTGTCAACAATCTTGAAATTTTTGTAGTCCTTGATTCTAACTTTTTCTGCACAATTGTCAAGTCCAATATTGGCAAAGGTTCTTTCAGTTTTACGAATGGGTACTGTAAAATTTGTTCCATAATCCATATATTCAGTTGTTTCAACTTTGGTAAGATTTCCCGTTCTATCAAAATCCTTTTTGATAACAACTTTTTCAACTACATTGTAAAACAGCTCTGTTTGACCATAAGACATTAGGTAATTTCCACCAGTCCTAATCACTTTTACCCCCTGTCTTCTAAATCCGTCAATTTCTCTTTGAGTAAAGCTAAAATCAATTTTAGGATACAAATTGCCTGTTCTATTAGCAGCTATTTCTAGGTATTTTTGACTGTGTGGACTAGTTCCTATCAATCGTTTATCTTTATTGTAATAACTAACATCATTAGGCGTAATGACTATAAATGAATTATCGTTCATCCAATCTTCTTTTCGGTTGTTTTCCAATGATTCAATTAAGGTCCAAACTTCATTCTTATTGTTTACCTGTTTTTCCATTTTCTTTCTTTCTAATCGGGGCAACATTTGAGCTTTTTCATAATTGCTCAATTTAACATTGGGATCTTGTCTATACAATTCTCTTTCAATTACTTCGTAAGTGACGGTCAATTCACTACTACGAGGGCGGTCAATTTGTGCATTTAAGATTCCTGTATTGTAAGATAAAATGGTCATCAACAAACAGAGCACGTTTAAAGTTTTAAGTATGTTTTGCATTTTTTAAAATTTTATTTAATTATTAAATTCAATTTGTGCGCACTGTGTATTTCTTGGGAAGCATCCCTTTCAAATACATTACAAAGTTGACCCAAATCGCAAGGAGCCGCAAACACAAAAAAATGTACAATTGGAGGATCTAGAATTTATAAAGGCAGGAAAAAAGAGGAGAAAAGGAGCAAAAACACTCTTACAAACCACTACAAATCAGAACTTTACAAAGAATCACAAAAAAATCTTTTTTTTGAGAAAAAACCTTCAAAAAAACTATAAAAAAGCCAATATGGCCTAAAAAAGAATAGCATATTTGTGGCAAAGTGGGCAAAAAAGGCAATCATAATTAAATAAAAAATCCCCCACAGACAAGCTTGTCTGTGGGGGAAATACTCATAGGCACTTAACTTATATCTACTTCATCTTAATCAATCTTTGGGTGTAGGTGGTATCGCCTATTTGGCTCCTAATCAGATAAATACCATTCGGTAAATCGCTGATGTTTGTTTGGAAGTTGTAGAGACCTTCCTCTTGTGATTCGTTCTGGGCAATCACTTTTTCGAGTTTGCCTATGTTGTTGTATAGTTCGATGGTAATACTTGTCGCTTCTTCTAATTCGTAGTCCAAGGT
>JAHDIA010000133.1:5646-11198 GCA_020631035.1 Chitinophagales bacterium
GATGGTGACGTTTGTGGGATTCTTTAAAGTGTATTGTAAGGTAAATTCATTTTTGGTAGGATTCGGATAAAGCATGATGTTTGAACTTGTAACATCAAGTATATCTCCCTCTGTTTTATTAGATACTGAGCACAATTTGTTAAAAGATACTTGATGCTCAGGCAACAAAGTTTGTGGATATTTGTCTTGATTGGTATCTGTTGAGAAATTGCACCCTCTAGTATCTGTTGGGAAGCCTGAGGGTGTACCAATAAAATTAAATTGGGGAATTCCCGACTTATTTAATACATCAAAAACAACACTGCCCACCAATTGCCAATCGTTGATCGGAGGATAGGCTTCTACTGAAACGATAGTAGGACTTAACAAATAAATAGTTGTTAAAAAGTGTCCTGGCGTATTGCCGTCGTATTGTTGGGCGGCATAGTGTGATTCGGTAGAGGTATTTTGTTCTGGATTCAGCACAACCGTTCCACTTGTACTCCCAAAAGTTGAGGGTTTTATAATTCCTGTGCTTCCATTGTTAATAAAAACTGGGTCTGTTATATTTACTGTATTTGTACTACTCGTATTTGTACTATTTTTATCAAAATTGACTGCTCGGTAATTGTTGAATTGCAGTACATTTGGGTTGTAGGTAAAGTAGATACTGCTGTTTCCAAGATACCTAGGGCTTTGCATATTGTTGCGCACATAGAGGTCAACAATGTATCTAGGATTTTTGGCATATACTTCACAGTTTTTAACTCGATAGGTCATTTTAATTTCCACATCATCTTCTAATTGAGCATTTGTATCAAATGTACTACTTATGAATATAGCAGTGATTGCTAGTATTAATTTTAATATATTTTTCATGATTGATTATTTTTAAATTTAATTAATAGGCGATTTCAATTGATCCAATATAAGCTTTGTTTCTAAACCAATAATCATAATCATTAGCTTGTAGTACTCCATCTAAATTGGCATCAGTATTAACATACACATCAATTCCAGCAGGGTCCGACTGAAACCAAACATAATAGTCTGAAACCTGAATAATTCCATCTTGGTTAAAGTCTCCAGAAATAAGCCCAAATACAGATGGAGCCAGTTGTTTTAACTGTTGTGGACCATTAGCAGCACCAACATTTGTTGTTAAATCAACTACATCTCCAGGAGAATAAGCATTTGCCGATATGATGTCTAAGTGGTTTCTGTGTCTTGCAACAATGTGGTATTCTTGTTCAGGATCTAATTCATAAAACTTTAGTGGTGATACCTGGTCACTGGGATCAACGACCTGTCCATCTGTTCTTAAAAGTCCTACCTTTCGTTCAACTATAGTGGTACCTGGATTGCCAATTAGATTTGGTGTACCTGTTCTAGCTTCAATCAAAACCCAATCAACTATATCAGGGTTAAAACTTGTTACAGATTCAGTTCCAGGGTACAAATAAGGTGCAACATTATAAGGTTGACTTGCTGGTAATAAATCTGAACTTGCCAAAGTTGCAATCATTATATCGTTATCTTCTAAGTCTGTCCGATAAGCACCTTCTAAACACATTTTTATATCAAAATGAGTAGATGTAGGTACATCACCTATTATAATTGTGTAATCTTCGACTTCGCCATAAGCAAAACTACCACAACCATTCCCATCGCTATCTACTTGATCTCTTACACATCTAATACGCATTGTATAAATTCCATCTTCTATGTCGGCTGGAATAGTAATCTCATTGGCATCATCATTCAATACACTTTCACTATGTTCAAAGAATGGATCTCTGTCCCAGTTAATCCAGACATCCCAGTAAACTGGATTTTCTAAGGTAAGATCGCTTAATTCATTTAAAGTAATTAGATAGGCTTGATTTTTATTCAACTCAACGGTTAAGTTTGAAAAATCACTCAAAGCAACTCCTCCAAAACCTGTTCCAATGTTGTTGATGGAAGTTCCATTTTCTCCATTTAATATTACATTGTCTATGGCAACATACCACCCATCATCATATAGGAGAAGAGGCGCGCATTCATAACCGTTAAAATCTCCCATTAATATAGGAGTATTGGCAGCAAAAGCATAATAAAACACATCAAATTTAGGTTCATCATCACTTAAATCCACTTTAACCCAAGCATAATATACTTCATTGCAATCTTTGGTCAGTCGAAGTGCAATGTATCCTTCATCATTTGTATAAGTAGGATCACTTACCGCCGCACTTAAGCTTGTCGAGGGTAAGTAGACATCTTCTTCTAGCTTAAAACTAGGACCACATTGTTCAGAATAGCCCCCATCTCCTCCAAGGACAAATTCTCCAGTTCCAGTACCAATATAATCACTTGGGAGTTCTCCCGCCTTTAACAAAACAATTTCTTGACTACTCGGCTTGCACAAAAACTCTCCTTGCCACAAATGTATATCTTTCATATATACAATATAGCCTGGCTCCATATCACCTGTTATTTGATAACTGCCATTATCATCACTATCATATACATGTTCACAAATAGCAGTACTAGCAACATTGTCCAATAAATCTACAAATAAATTTAATTGAGCATTGATTGCCAAGTCATCATTAAAGAAACCTTGATCGTGCGCATAAATCTCCATCTCTCCAGCAAGTTGCCAAGGTTCTTTGTCAGATATTGTCAAAAGAGCTTCCCCATCTACAGATCCATCAGATTGATAAGGATGATAGTAATCAACCACAATGCCACCTTCACAAGAAATTTCAATATTTGACAATGAAGAGGAAAATGCACTTGGATCAAAGTCAATGGTATACAATTCGTCTTCTAGTGAACTTACATTATTGGGATTTAATAGACTTAGCTCTATCTCTTTAGCATCACCAGATAAAGAGGTAATTCTAAAATCTAAATTATCTGAATTGGGTCCAACCACATCAAAATAAGGAGTCCCACTCAAAGAAGAAGCTCCATTGATTGCTGCATTAAAGCTTGCACTTGTTCCTTCCAATTTGATTTTAATGCTTTCTTCAAAAGTATTGTCATTGTTTAAACTTTCTTCAAAAGTACTAGCTGAAAAAGTAAGTACTGGCTGAGTAAAATGTCCTGTTTGTGCAGGGGAACCAATACTATCATCAAACTTAAAATCATGTACAATCACATCTATTTCTCCCTCACAATTTACCAATTGCAAACGCAACCAACCATATTTATAATTGCAATGTAAATTGTATCTCAAACCAATGTAAAAATAACCCTCTGAATCTGTATCTTCTCCCCAAGTCAAATCATTCAAATCCAAAGAGCCCAAAGTAGGATGTGGAACATAAGCCCCACTCGAACCATTGGTCGGATCAAATATTGAATACGCCTTTGTGGTATAAATTCCAGAACCAATATCAATGTTTTGCCCTGCAATAAAGGTTTTAAGCTCTCCTCCTGTGCCTGCAGGATTGTGTATACAAAATTCTAGGTTACCTGTTCCACCTGTTCCCAGGTTCACTCGCCCCTTTTCTGCCTTATAATCTAAATAGTAATACTGTCCTGCAATTTGAAAGAAACTAGTATGCAAACCATTGGGGCCTACTTTAAAATTAGGGCAAATATCTGCATACCCACTTGTTATGTCTTCATATTTTTGTAAATTCAATTTTTTGATTCGATTTATTTCCGATGGAGCTGTAGTAAACAACACATAAGGACCACTCCCTTCATTAGTATAACCTTGCATATTGAATTTAAACTCTATACCCTCAATACTTTCTAAATTAGTAACCATCCCTTTCAAACGTAATATTGCTGTCTCACCATCTACAATTTCTACCTCAGGCATCAACTCTTCAATTGTCACTAGACTTGATTCTGGCAAAGTAATTTCATAAAAACTAGAGTTAAGATATGGATCTGGGTCATAAGTTGCCACATAATGTCTTGCATCAAACAAAGTATACTCCAATCTAATAGGCAGTTCATTATAAATACTTCCCAAAACACAAGGACTCTCCTCAAAATTGGTATCTGTAAATACGACTCTTGGCTCTCCTATATCATTTCCACTAATAGGGTCATAGTACAATGTATTGGCTAAATTATCTTGTATCTCATTTCTTTGAGATAACGGATTATTTAAAACACATTCCATATAGTTTACCTGTCCTGGTGAAAAGGTACGCATACAAGGTGTATAATCCATAAAATTATCATAGTAGTAGTCTACCCCACAGTACTCATCTGCTCCATCTCGGACTTCACAGACACCACTCTGCATACCATGTTCTTTACAGTTGGGGGTATCATTAAAGTTCATTTCAATAAAATCATTCCAAGTACTAGGATCAGCTTGATAATCAGGATCATTAGGTAAATATACATCTAAGGCTCCATACAAATGACCAAAATCATCACTGTCACATCTATCTTCTGCATTATCCGCCCCCCAAATATGACGCAAACCCAACCAATGCCCAACCTCATGTGTAATGGTTGAAGCAAAATTACCATGATCTGGATGCTCTGGTCCATATTTAAATGACCAATAAGGCATGGCAACCCCATCTATACCAGGCTTATCATCTGTATACAAAGGATACTGTGCAACCCCTGAAGAAGCTCCATTGGAAGCATAAACAATGTATATATTTAAGTATTTGTCTCTGTCCCATTGTATAATGTCTCTCAATATTGGCCCATCTCCTAAAGAAAGATAAGACAAATGTGATTTTGTATAGGTAATCCCATTGGTCGGATTGCCACAAGTGTCTTTTTCTGCCAAACGAAACTGTATGTTGGCTATACCTGGTGTACTTAAAGACAACGGTGAGTCACAATCCAATTCTAACAATGTACCATCTGTATCTCCTGTACAATCTGGATTGTTGGGTAAATCAGCAGTCACTCCGCTAAAATCTTGGTTCAAACGAGCAATTGCATTAATTGCGTCATCTTCAACTATGAATTCAATTCCTTCTCGGGAACCGTAAATGTTGTGAAAAACAACTGGAATGATATAGTTGCCTCCCCCGCTCTTTCGATAAGTTGAATTGGGATCACTCTTGGCTTCCATAAATTTAGAAGCTTCTTTTAAAAAGCCCCTAAGTGTTTTTTCCATTTTAGCCTTTTCTTCTGGATGTTCCTTTAAATATTTTTCATAAGACTTAGATGTTCCACAAGAAGCATCTTGGTGTTGCCCTTTCAATATACCCGATAATAGCAAGAATGCTATACAGCTACAAAGGCATAATATATTTTTCATTTTATTATTTTTACAGATTAAAAAATTGATTTGAAAAGGGAGTCAAGAAATTTTATTTGTTGACTCCTTTTTGGATTCATCATTTGTATTTAACTTAGGTCTAATTAAGGAAGTCTTTCCTATTAAAAAGTGTTTGATTTTGATTCATCGGTAAACACTTTTTTAATTGTAAATTATGAATTGTGAGTTTGGGGATTGCCTCCCTATTCTGTATACAGTAATTGTGAATTGAATGGGACGGAACGGTGGTTTTCCATTTGCATGGTGTCTCCCTGCTATCCGCTTTTACTCCTCACCCTCCTTGCGTCGGGATTGCGGGGTAACCGCTACTATC
>JAHDIA010000134.1 GCA_020631035.1 Chitinophagales bacterium
GAACAAAAATCTACTACCCAAAATACATATTTACTTATTTTACACAGTATTAAAGTTACTTGGCGGAATAAAAATCAGTGGACGAGTTGTATCCTTTGGGTGGATTGCTCGCTTCCATTGTTGAGTATTTTGAGGAAATAGTTACCTGTTGGATAATCCTGTAAATTGATTTGGTGCTGAATGTTTAATTGCTCTGGAAGGTATTCTTCTAGAATTTTTTGTCCTACCAAATTGTAAACTTCTAAAACGGGCTGGTTGGGGTCAGTTAATTGAATGTTTAGATTTAGCAAGCCTGTTGTTGGATTTGGATATGACAAGACTGTTACAGCTTCGGTATCCAAATCGTCTATACCTGATGCAAAATCGACTGTAATGTAACCCGTTTGTGTTTGGGTATCATTGCCTGCACTATTGGTGACAGTTAGGGTGACAGGAAATGTACCAGGATTGTTGTAGGTTACTGTTGGATTTTTCTCATTGGATGAGGCTGGGCTTCCTCCTGGCATATCCCATTGCCACGAAACTGGCTCACCACTGCTTTGGTCAAAAAAGGTAACCACCAAAGGAGCAGGCCCTTCAAAAATACTCGCACTAAAACTGGCAACTGGCAATGGTGGCAATTCTGTAACAGTAATGTACTGCTCAAAGGTTTGAGTGTGTGAGCCGATTGAATTGGCAACGGTCAAAGTAACTGTATAGGTACCTGGAGTGTTGTAGGTAATCGTTGGGTTTTGTTCGTTGCTACTTATCGGGCTACCTCCTTGGAAGGTCCAGTTCCAAGCAGTTGGGCTATTGCTAGATTGATCGAAAAAGTGTACTTGTAAAGGGGCAGCACCTATTGTTTGATCGGCAATAAAAGCGGCTACAGGAGCGGCTATTGGTTCTGTAACGGTAATATAGCCTGTTTTGGTTTCGGTGTCTGTTCCTGCTGAATTGCTGGCTGTAAGCGTGACCATATAAGTACCTGGTGTTTGGTACAATACAGTTGGGTTTTGCAAGCTAGAAGAAGCAGGACTACCTCCTTGGAATGTCCACGCCCAATTGCTTGGGTTGTTGGTAGACAAATCGGTAAACTGTATATTAAGAGGCGACTGTCCGCTTGTAACACTGCTGGTAAAATCGGCAACGGGTGCGATGATGTTTTCTGTTACCACAATGTAAGCTGTTTTGTTTTCGGTTCCTGCACCCGCAGCATTTGTGGCTGTAAGGGTTACTGCATAAGTACCTGGATTGTTGTAGGTCACTATTGGGTTTTGCTCTGTAGAAACATTTGGGTTGGCTCCTGGGAAAGACCAATTCCAAGCACTTGGTGCATTATTGGTTTGGTCAAAAAAGCTAACCGTTAAAGGTGCTGTTCCAGTGGTGACATTGGATGAAAAATTGGCGATGGGTGCCAATGTTCCTTGGGTAACGGTAATATAAGTTGTTTTTGTTTCTGTATTGGCACCTGCCGCATTGCTTGCTGTCAAAGTCACTGCATAAGTCCCTGGCGTATTGTAAGTCACTGTTGGGTTTTGCACACTAGCAGTACTGGGGCTTCCTCCGTCAAAAGACCAATTCCAAGTTGTTGGGTTGTTGGTGCTTTGATCAGTAAAATTGACAGTTAAAGGTGCTGTACCTGTAGTGATATTGGAAGTAAAGTTGGCAACAGGAGCTGTACCTGTTGTTCCATCTATAATATTTACTGTATAATCCTCTACTTCGCCAAAATCAAATTGTCCACAGGAATTGGGTGGCGTATAATCTTCGGAACCATCATCAAAGGTGCCAACGTATTTCATTGCAATACGCATACGAGTATTTCCATTGCTGACATTATTGGGAATATTGATATTGCCTGTTACATTGCCTTCAACTCCATCATTTGTTTCAAATATCAATTCATTGGGGTCCGTAAAATCATTGTCTTTGTTAAAATCAATCCAAATTCTCCATTTTTCGCTATACTGTGTACCACTGTATCCTGGATTTAAAGTTATATTGTGATTGCCTTTGGATAGATTAAAAGTATTGCTTGTATAATTTCCATAGCCATTGTCTTGTCCAGAATTGTTGTTGTAACTGCCAATGTTAATGGCCTGAATCCATTCATCACTAGAACCCAAACCACTAGCAGCACAATAATTATCGCCTCCACTGCCACCTTGATTGGTGATGTTGGCAGTATAATCTTCTACTTCTCCAAAATCAAAAGAGCCACAAGCATTGGGGGCAGACAGATCTTCTGTTCCATCATTGTAAGTACCGACCCATTTCATTGCAATACGTACCCTGGTATTGCCCAAATCAATACTGTTGTTGTTGGGTACTGTAAAAGAACCTGACTGATTGCCTTCTTGTCCTTGTCCAGCATCGTAAACCAATTCATAAGCATCGTTAAAGTCGTTGTCTTGGTTGTAGTCTATCCAGATGCGCCAATATTCAGGAAAGGCGTCCCCTGAGTAGCCAGGGCTAAGGTTAAAATTGTAGGTCTGTCCTTTGACCAAGTTAATAGTTTGATTGGTGTTGCTGTCGTATCCATTGCTAGCTCCAGAGTTATAGGTGAACTCGCCAATGGTAATGGATTGAATCCATTCGTCTGTTGTACTACCTCCTTCGGCTGTGCAGTACTGAGCGTTTACTCCAAAAGAGTACATTGACATTATTATTAAGCTAACAAAAAGTAATTTTATGATTTTCATTTGATTTTGATGTTTATTTTTGAGGGCAAAGATACACTTAATTTAAAAGAAAACTTTGGCAAGAACCATTTGAAATTGTCAATTGTCCTTCCCATTTGTAAAAGTCTCTTTGGTAGGCGATGTAGTCGTACACTCCATCTGCTAGTTGTACGGTAATGGTTCCTCTTTCGCCACATTCTGGTCCTTCCTCAATTGAGAAATAATCAGTGAGTGTTCCTTGTATTTCTCCGTCGATGTAGATTTGAATGCCATTGGTTGGGCGGCTATCTGTCCAGAAATAAATGCTCCCATCTTGGGTGGGTGTTGCCATTTCTTTTTCGCAACTACAGAATAAAAAAATAAGACATAAAAGCGATGGTAGTAATGTTTTTTTCATTGTGCGTTCTTTAATATGTTACAGATGTTTTTTTAGAGTATTGTAATTGGATTTCGTTTAAGGAGAGGTCACTAGTTTTTAACTTTTTTTTCAACAGCATAAAAAAACGCCCCAATTAAAAAATTGAGGCGTTTGGTATATCAAAATATTAAATTATTTCTCTATTATTTGATGGCTTTGGGTACAACGAATTTGGCAATAAGGCTGATGAGTAAGCCTGTAATGGCTCCCATAATTACATGATCAGTTACTTTAAATCCTGACATCAAAGCAGAAATTAAAAATACGACTGCACCAACACCTGCACCAACACCAAGTATACCCCAGTTATTGACCTTGGTTGCAACAAAGCCAATGAGTGCCCCTAAAAGGGTCGGAAATACAATGAGGTCCCAAGCTCCTGAAAAAATAAACATTTGAAGCAGACCTAGTATTAGCCCTGCAACAGCACCAATAATAATTGTTTTTGACATAGCAAATTATTTATATTAATTGAGTAAGTAAGTTTAATAATTAATCATCATCTCTTCTAAAACGACGAGATTTACCTTTTCCCTTTCCTCTTTTCCTATCTCTTTCTCTTCCTTTGTATTTTTTCCAACCATCTTTTCCTTTGCTTTCAAATCTTGCCAACATTTTGTCGTGGCGTTCTTTCATTTTCGTTTCAATCTTGCGATGTCTTTCAGCAGTACGTCTTTCAATTTCTCTTAATTTTTTCGCAAGTTTACCTTTCGTTCTATCATAATCATCGTCATCGTCGTCGTCCGTTTCGATTTCATCAAAATCATCTTCGTTGTAGTACTCATCATCATCGTACTCTTCTCTTTCTTCAACTCTAGACCTTTTCTGTTTCTTTCTACTTTCTGTTCTTTGAGTTTCTTCTTCTTCCTCTTCTTCCTCTTTTCGTCCAAAGACACGGTCAAACAATCCACCTTTTTTCTTTTTCTCTTTTACCTTATTGCTTTCCTTTTTACTTCTAAGATCACTCTCCTCCGCTTCTTCGTCCTTGAAAACACCATCAAATACATCACCTTTGCTCTTACCCCTAGCACTTTTTTTCCGTTCTTTTAAATCTTTCAAAGAATCTTGATCTTCGTCGTCTCTTCCTCTAATTTTATCAAACAAGCCACGTTTTTTTTCTTCTTTTTTATCTGCTTTTAAATCACGAATAGAGCGTTCCTCATTTGACTCCTCCATCATTTCCTTTGCACCATCAACGAGGTCTTCCGCTTTTTCACGGAATTTATCGAATAGTCCTTTTTTCTTTTTTTCTGCCATTTTAGTAGAATTGTGATTAAGTATTTAATTTTTGTTTTTATAGGTATCTTCTGGCTTTTTTGAGTCGTTTTTTCCAGTAATTGGATTGATTGACATTGGTAATGCTTATTCCTTCAGAAGAGGAAGCATGAATCATTTTAAGAGGCTCCCCTTTTTGAGATATAACGATACCTACATGGGTAATTTTACTGCTTCTTTTGCCAAAAAAGATCAAATCACCTGGCTGTACACTTCGGGTACTGACTCTTTTACCAGCTTTTGATTGTTGGTTTGAAGTTCGAGGCAATTTGTAGCCCATTTTATTGAAAACATATTGGGTATAACCTGAGCAATCAAACCCTCGTTTAGGGCTTTCTCCCCCATATTTGTAGCGTGTACCGAGGTATTTTCTAGCTTCTTTAATCAATGGTTCTGCCACAATAGGACCACGATAGACATCACTACTTTTTGTTGTTGTCTCACTTTTTCGGCTGGTTTTTTCAATTTTTCGCCCTCCTCGTTCCAAAACACTCTTTTTCGAGTGGCTATTTTTCTCTGCTTTTTCAATTCTTCTAGCCTCATATGCTTTCGTTCTTTCTCTAGCTGATATGGCACGTTTTTCTTTTCGGGCTTCTTTTTCCTTTTTGCGAGTTTCTCTTTCTCTTTCTTTCTCTTTTTTACGAATTTCTTTTTGTCTTTGTGCTTCTTTTTTCCACTCTGGCTGTGCCGAAATAGCCATAGAGCTAAAAAGAATTAATCCAAAGATAAGAAATAAAATGTTTATGTTTTTCATTGTGCTAATTTATGAGATTATATTCAGATTTCACATATTTAGTTCACATCTCAAACATAGGTTGACATAAGACGTAAAAAAAGTGGAGATGCTCTCTAACAAACACCTCCACTTTACCGAACCATGAATAATTATTTTCCTTTGGACTTGCCTTTTCCTTTGGACTTGCCTTTTCCTTTATCGCTATTTCCTTTTTCCTTTTCACCTTTCCCTCTATTTCGGTTACCATCTCCCTCATCTTCTTCATCTTCTTCATAATCACCATCGTCATAATCTTCATCATATGAGTCGTCACTGTCTCCTGAATCATCGCTGTCACCTGAATCTTTGCTATCACCTGAGTCCTTACTGTCTCCTGAGTCCTTACTATCGCCTGAACCACCCATCTCACCACATTCTTCCTCTAGGGCTGCCATCTCTGCATCATAAGCATCTTGGTAAGCCGCTGATTCTGATTCAAAAGTCTCGTCTATGGCTTCTTTTTCCGCTTCCCAAGCAGCTCTTGCCGCTTCTCTTTCCTCGCTTGAGTCTGCATCTTTCATTGCTTCCTTAAATTCTTCTTGTGCCTTTTTCCTATCTTCTCTTTGTTGTTCTCTGACATCTTTCATTCCCTCTCTATAAACTTCTTTGATAGTCTTATATTCTTCTTTACATATATGCTTGTCAGCATCTTGAGCAAAAGTAAATATGCTTATGGTCATCAATGCGAAACTGAACAAAGCTGTTTTAATTTGATTTTTCATTTTTTTGGTATAAAATTTAAATAATTTGTTAGTTAAATTAAGGCAAACATGCCCCTATACAGGGTAGTGACATTTAGAGTCACTTTGGTTACACTCTAATTCCTCTTTTTTAATTTTTCCAAGGGATGATTTTTCTTTTCTTATTGGTTTCTTCTGATTTTTGCTTAGTCTTCTCAACTTTTTCTACCTTGCCTTTTTTGCTTTTCGAAGTGCTTTTGTTTGAACTTTCATTACGTTCTTTATTTGAACTTTCTTTTTCTTCTTGAGGACTTGGCAGTTTTTTTCCTTTTTGTGGGAATGGAATGCTACGACTTGAGCTTCCTTTACTTGAACTACCTTCTCTACTTTGGCTTGGAACAGTGGTTTTACCCTTGCTACGACTTGGGCTTTCGTTTTGGCTAGGAAACTCTACTTTTTTGCCTTTTTGTGGAAATGGATTGCTACGGCTATTGTCTGAACTACGTTCTCTATTTTGACTAGGCTTGGTGGTTTTGCTTCTACTTGGTGAAGTGGATTTGCCTTGGCTAGGCTTGCTTGATTTGCCTCTTGTTGGGCTAGATTCTTTGTCTTGACTAGGAACTGGCAATTGTTTTCCTTTGCCTGGAAATGGATTACTTGGCGTGCCTTTATCTCTACTAGGTTTACGACCTTGACTACCTTCTGTTCTTGGTTTGGCTTTTCCTTTTTCCTTTTGTCTTTTGGGAATGTATTCATAATCTCTGTCGTCTCCTAATTCGCCACAGTTTCTTTTAAGATCGGTTCTTCTATCCCAAAAACTATCTTCCAACACTTCTTGGTCGTTGACATAAATGTCCATTCGATCTCTCTTTCTGCTGGTATAAGAACTATTGGAACCCTTGCCTTTTCCATATCTTGACTTACGACTTTTGCCCAATTGATACTCTCTATATAGTGCCTTTATATCTTCTTTGTATTCTTCTCTCAAAAAGTCTGATTCTTTGTGAAAACGCTTACGCAATTGTTTGTACTCTTCACTACAGTCCGCCTTGTACTGTTCTGAGTTGGCATAAACAAACTGGCTAAGACTTAAAAATGTTGCTGCTAGAACGAGGAAGCTTAATAATTGTTTCATTTTTTCAAGTGTGTTTGGTGATAGAAAATGTGTTGTTGAACACTTTAGTTTTTCCAATTAAATTATCTTAACAAGATGTTAAAGACGCTTCTATGACCCTTGAGTTGGATAGGGGTTTAAGACAGGTTATATTTTTTATTTTGTTAATTATGGGGCAGCGTGCGTGACTTTGAGGCTGCGCTTCGTCTGGTTAGCCAACGCATGTTTCAATCTGCGTACAAGGTTTCATCCATCCGCTCATCCTTCGCTACAAAATAAAAATGACATTTCTTGCAGAAATGTCATTTTTAAATTTAAATATCTGTCATTTAATTCGTAGATAAGTTTTAATCATCCCTTTTTCTCCTAGCAGCTTTTTCTGCTTCCTTAGCAGCTTTCTCTGCTTCTTTTTCTGCTTGTTTGGCCGCTTTTTCCACTTCTTTTTCTGCTCGTTTTTCGGCTTTTTCTTGTTCTTTCTTTGCTCTTTCTTCGGCTTTCTCTCGTTCTTTCATTGCCTTTTCCTCAGCTTTTTCTGCTTCTTTCATTGCCTTTTCTTCGGCTTTCTCTCGTTCTTTTTTTGCCTTTTCCTCAGCTTTTTCTGCTTCTTTCGTTGCCTTTTCTTCTGCTCTTTGGGCTTCTTTTTCGGCTTTCTCAGCTTCCTTTTTAGCCCTTTCTTCTGCTTTTTTTATTTCCTGTTCAACCTTATCTTTTTTCATAATTTTATATTTGTATTGATTGCAAATATAGTAAATAGTGTATCTATTTGAAATATCTTAGCAAAAGCCTTTGTTGCGAATGCAAAAGTCAGAAAGTTATATTGTTGATTTAATTTTATGGTGTATCTTTGCTCTTACTCCTAACTTTCTTACAACAACAAATATCCACCTATTATACTCAAAAATAGCTTATCAGCAGTTATGTAAAACTTCATTCACATCAACCTTAAAAATTTGGATATGAAAAAAACCATACTATTTTTTTTGTTTTTAGTTGCTCATTGCGTTTTTGTTCAAGCACAAAATTGTGATGCTTCTGTCCCTACTGTCGAATTTGATTTTACAGGTATGCCAGAAGGGACAATTGTTGCGGAGGATATTATCAGAAATGGGCAATGTTGCGGTGCCGCCAACAATGTCAATTGTGCCCGCTTTTTGATTACCCTTGATCCAGCTACCAGCGGAATCAACTTTTTTGCTCCTTCTTCTCAAGGACTAGGTGATACCTATATTCAATTTGATTGTGGAACGCCTATGCCTGTCGATCCAGATGGTGGTGTATCTATTTGTCTTCCTCCAGAAGATGACCCGACCAATCTTGGTCCATTTGAAATCATTATGTGTAAGCCAGGAAGCAATCCCAATACCTTGGGCTTAGAGTCTATTCCTAGTCCATATGTGCAGCCATTTGCCGAAACTTGTCCCAATACGACTATTAATTTGGCAACGGCTAGTTTTGATCCTAGTACCTTTGATTTTTCCAATATTACATCGGGTACGCCCCAAGCTACCAATGATATTGTTTACAATACTGTTACAGGAGACTTTGTATATACGGTTCCTGTAGGGGTTTCTAATACGACTTTGACCTATGAAGTGTGTGGTTTGCCCTTGGTCAGTGAAAACTTTGATTGTCAAGAAAATGCCCTTGTGACTGTTTGTGAGACATTTCAAATAAGTGTATTGCCTACGGAGGTTTGTTGTCCTGATCCCTTGTCTTCTAATTTAAGTATTGGCGTCAATGGTTCCACTTCTTTTTGTGCGGGTGGTTCGGTTGAATTGACTGCCAATAATGCCAATGGAGGTTCGATACTTTGGTCAACAGGCGAAAGTAGTACTACGATTACTGTTAATAGTTCTGGGAACTACAATCTTAGTGTGACAGATGCCGAAGGATGTGAATTTACGACGGCTGCTGGGATTGATATTACTGTTTTTCCTTTGCCTGTTGCTCCAACAATTGATGCAAGTGGACCAACGACTATTTGTGAGGGAGAATCTGTTGTATTGACGGTTAATACAGCAGTTGGCAATTCTGTGCTTTGGTCGAATGGTCAATCTACTTCCTCTATTCAAGTTAGCAGTTCAGGAACGTATTCTGTGACGGTCACTGATGACAATGGCTGTTCAGCGACCTCAGCAAGTATGTCGGTGACGGTTAATCCACTACCCGATGCTCCTAGCATAAATGCCGATGGGTCTTTGACTTTTTGCGAAGGTGAGAGTGTTAATTTGAGTATTGACAATCCTAATAATTGGGATGTTTTGTGGTCTACTGGTCAAACAACTAATTCTATTAATGTCAATACTTCTGGTACTTACTCTGTTAGTCTTACAGATGACAATGGTTGTAGCTCGATTGCAGAAGATGCTGTAGTCAATGTGACAGTTAATGCCAATCCTGCTAATCCACAGATTCAAGCGGACGGACCATTTGCTTTTTGTGAGGGTGAAACGCTTACTTTGAGTGTTGCCAATTCCAGTGGTTTGGATCTTATGTGGTCTACAGGTGAAACGACTTCTAGTATTGTGGTGAGTAGCATTGGAGATTATTCGGTAACAGTAACGGATGCCAATGGGTGTTCTACTAGCTCAGAAACCATTGCTGTGACGGTCAATCCCAATCCTGAAATGCCTATTGTTGTGGCAAATGGTCCTACAACATTCTGTGCAGGTCAAACGGCTGAATTGACTGTTGACAATGCCAATGGAAATGACATCTTGTGGTCGAACGGGGCTACTGTTTCGAGCATTACTGTCAACAATCCTGGGTTTTATACGGCAACAGTTAGCGATGCCAATGGATGTTCTAGCACTTCGGATGCCACAGAAGTAAACGTCAATCCTTTGCCACCCACACCAACGATTGGTATTGATGGAGATGATGCCATTATTTGTCCTTATGAGACATTGACATTGACTTCGAGCAGTCCTAGTGGCAATGTTTGGTCTACGGGTGAAACAAGTCAAAGTATTGAGGTAAATGAAGCAGGGACTTATAGTGTAAGTGTGACAGATGCCAATGGGTGTAGTTCTGCTATGGCGTCTATTAGCGTGACAGTTTTACCCCCTGATGATCCATCTTGTTTTTCGTGTACAGGTGCTTTGGATACGATTCAGCTTTGTAGACAAGGCGCTTTGTTTGGTATAACAGATTTCCCTATTGATGGGGATGAAGTGTATACTTGGTATGACGAGAATGGCAATCAAATTGCTCAGTTTACGGGCTATCCTTATTATTCTCCTACAATGGCTGGCACCTATACTTTGGTTGTGACTGATCCTGATTATCCCGATTGTTTTCAGGTGTTTGGTCCTAGGTTGGTTGCTGAGGTCAATGGTTGTTGCGAACTGGATGAAGATTGTGAACGAGAGGTTTTGGGAGAAGGTAGTGGAGTTAATAATTAAATTTAGTTTTGCTAAAAAACATTATATAAGATGTTATCCCCTTCAAGTAAAAATGCTTGAAGGGGATTTTTATTTTGAGTGTAAGTCTTAGTTGCGAATGCAAATGAACGTTCTAAAATAGCCTTGATAGAAGCGGTTACCCCACAGCGGGGCTTAGACAAGCTCGCCTCCTTGTGGTCAACCTTTCGTTTTTTGTTTTCGCTTGGTGAGCCTGTGGAACTGAAGCGAGGAGTAAAAGCGGATAGCGAGCAAACAAGTAGCGACGAAGTACCCAAACATTTGCTCTTAATCAAATTTCATTATTTTCAAAACATACGCTTCATTTCTATATGTTTTGTGTTAAATTTGTATTTATCAATTGTTAATTAAACATTAAGCAAATGTCAATACAAGCAATAAAAGCCTTAAAGAAAAGCAAAGGCACAGTAAAAAAAGCAAAAAGTGCCGCTATAAAATCAGAAAAAAAAGCATTGAAGAAGGCTAAGAGCGCAGTAAAAAAAGCAAAAAGTGCTGCTATAAAATCAGAAAAGCGAGCATTGAAAGCAGAGAAAAAATTGAGCTTGGAAAGAAAAAAAATGAAGCTAAAATTCCAAAAGGAACGAAAAGTAATGAAGCAAGAAATTGCCAAAGCTAAAAAAGATTTGAAACTAAAATTGGCAAAGGAAAAAGCAAAGATCAAGAAAAAAGCAAAGCAAGGTGTAAAAACGAAAAAAGCAGCTGGGAAAATAAAATTTGCTTCAAAATCGTCCACAGGTGCCAGCAAATTAGGAAGACGTGTAGAGAAAGTAAAAGGTAAGAAAAAATAATCAATCTAAATAAAAAATCCCAACATCATTTATAACAATAATGTTGGGATTTTCCCACTTCA
>JAHDIA010000135.1:0-10619 GCA_020631035.1 Chitinophagales bacterium
TGGGTCAACGAATTGGATTGAAACAAGTATTGGTACTACTTACTACCGTTACTTGAACAATTTGATGCCAGGTACAACCTATGAATACCAATCACAACACGAATGTGGACCAGGCAACTGGACAGGTTATTCCGCTTCTGCGACTTTTACTACTGCTGGTGAGCCAGAAGAAGAGGAAGAAGATCCAATCATCATCACACCACCAGGTGAGTCTGATTGTCCAACACCTGCTGCTGCTTCTATGAGCAACGACAATTTTTATATTTATTTCTATCCAACAGTTACCATTGATTGGCAGTACAATCAATTCCGTTGGAGAGTAGTTGGTACAAGTGAGTGGAATGAGTCTGCTCAGTTGAATAGATACTACAGACGAATTGCTGGAATTGGTATCCAGGGTGGAGACTATATTGAGTTGCAAGTACGTATAAGATGTCAGGGAAGCAGTGCTTGGACTGATTACTCAGATAGTTACTACTTTACTTCTCAAGACGATTAAATAAGCGTAAAATAAGAAGGGAATAGCTAAAATGGAAACTGTCTATTTTAAAAACAGTTTTTGATTCAGGCTAAATTAGTTTATATATATGAAGCTAGGGTGTTCTACTATAGAATGTCCTAGCTTTTTTAGTTTGCTAATCCAGATAAATACAAAACGCAGAGATTGCGAGATGACAAAGGCGGTTCAGAGTTGACGGAATTTATAGGCTAAGAGTCCATTTCAAAATCAAAACAAAGGCATCAACTCCTTTTGTTGCTCTTTTAAAAAATATTGAGCGGTTTCCTTAACACATTGCTCAATAGAATTGTAGCGAAATTGAGGAAATGCTTCTAAGAATTTTGCATTCTCAAAATGATAGCTTGCCTGAGCGGTTTGCGCACTATACTTGGTAAGCAGTGGATCGCTTTGAGTAAGCTTAGAACGGACTGCCTCGGCACGCCACACCAAAGCTGAAAGCAATTTACCCGCCTTGATAGAGGCGGGTTTTTTGTTGAGTACCTCTGCAATCCAATTGAATACTTTTTGGTAAGCAATGTTTTCGGCACTCAAAATAAAACGTTCGGAAGTAATCTCACTTTCCATCAACAAAATACACGCCTTAACGACATCCTTGACATCTACAAAACCCGTACTCCCTTCGGTATAGAATTTGGGATTGTTCCAAGCTCGCTGAAAGAATTTTGCACTACCTTTGTCCCACATCCACCGCCCCAAAATGATGGACGGATTGACAATGACGCCATTCAAACCTTCTGCCATACTGCGCCAAACTTCCATCTCGCCAGCATATTTGGTTTTGGCATAATCAGAAGTGGGTAAATTGTTGTCCCATTCACTCGCTTCATTAATGGGTTTGTCATTGGACACCCGCCCAATAGCAGCTACTGAACTAAGGTGTAGAAACTTTTTTACTTGATGTTCCAATGCAGCATTGGCAACATTGCTACTTCCTTCGACATTGATTAGTTCCAAGGTGTGGGCATCTTTGGGTCTAAAAGAAACCAATGCCGCACAATGATACACTTGTTCAATGCCCTTCATTACTTTGTCAAGGGCAAATACATCCAAAATGTCACATTCAACCCATTCAACTTGGGGCAATTTTGCCATAATCTTGGAGTTGCTGCTAGAACGGTAAGTCGCCCGTACTTTTTCTCCTTTTTCGACCAAAGCCTTTAACAAATAGTAGCCCACAAAACCTGTTCCGCCCGTAACTAAAATCATTTTTGCGAAATTGTTAGAGGTTCTTTGACAATTTTTGGAGAGTAATACTTGAACAAATAGTAGGGAGCCGCAGGCGACTGGATAACTTGTTTGAGTATTAGCTCTCTTCTTCAAAAATTGTCAAAGAACAATATTAGAATATATAAATGTAACACCAGAAAGCGAAAAAAAGATGTGATTGGATAGAATGATTTAAAATATCTGTCTAAGATAAAGCCGCTTTTGCCTTATCCAATGCTTGCTTATAAGTGTCAATTGCTCTTTGTCGGGCAAACTTGTGTTCCACTATGGGTTGGGGATAGTCAGTTGTCCCAAATTCAGGCACCCATTGCTTGACATAGACCAATTGTTTGTCAAATTTGTCCAATTGTGATGTGGGATTGAACACCCTAAAATAAGGAGCAGCATCACAGCCTGAACCAGCCGCCCATTGCCAACCGCCTACATTGGAGGCAAGGTCAAAATCTAAAAGTTTTTTGGCAAAATAAGCTTCCCCCCAACGCCAATCGGTCAGTAAGTGTTTGGTCAAAAAACTAGCAACCACCATACGAACCCGATTGTGCATAAAACCAGTCGCATTGAGTTCTCGCATCCCTGCATCGACCAAGGGATAGCCAGTCTTTCCCTCACACCATGCTTTAAAATGAGTCTCATCATTGATCCAAGGAATGCTGTCGTAAATAGGTTTGAAAGCTTTATTTACAGAGTGTGGAAAATGGTACAAAATCGTTTGGTAAAAATCCCGCCAAATCAATTCATTCAAATATTTTTCATTTTTATCTTTGGCAAACAATAGCAATGCTCGGATGCTGATGGTGCCAAAACGCAAATGCACACTCAAACGAGAGGTTCCACGAATCGAAGGAATGTCTCTGGTCTCTGCATAATTTTTGACAATCTTTGCATCAAATTTTTCGGAGGGAAAATCAACTTCCATTGCTTTAAATCCAATGTCTTTCATCGAAGGCATTGGTAGAGGATTTGTTTGATAAAGCTGGTCAAAATGTTCTTGACTAGGGTAGGGCGTCACAGGAAATTGTGCCAATCTCTCTTTCCATTTACGGCTATAGGGTGTATATACTGTATAGGGCTTTCCATCTTTTTTTAAGACCTCATTTTTTTCAAAAATCACCTGATCTTTATAACCTTTGAATGCAATAGCTTGAGACTGCAAAAAGGCATAAACCGCTTTGTCTCGTTCTTGAGCATATGGCTCATAATCTCGATTGGTATATACTTCAGCAATCTCAAATTTTTCGGTCAATTGTTTCCACACAGTCAAAGGATTGCCATATTTGACCAAAATAGAACTGCCCAAGTCGCCCAATTTAGTATGTAAGTTAGACAGATGATTGTGAATAAACTGTACCCGCTTATCTTTTTTATCTTCTAATTTATCGAGAATATTTTTATCAAAAATAAACAGTGGCAATACGGGATGTTCGCTCTGAAAAGCGTGGTACAATCCTGTATTGTCCTCCAATCTCAAATCTCTCCGATGCCAGAAAATACTTATTTTTCCCTTCATTTTTTGTATTGTAATTGTGTTGATTGTGTAACTGTGTTGATTGGTTGATTGAGTAATTGTGTTGACTGAGTAATTGGTTAAATCCAAATCAACGAATCAACCAAATCAACTTAATCACAATTTTATCCTGAGCTTGTCGAAGGGTGGTGCAACGTCATTGACTCTGAGGCTAAGCTCACTCTGGTTAGCCGACGCATACTTTATACTTCGTACAAGCGTGCATCTACCCGCTCATCCTGCGCTTCTTAAAATTGCTAAGATGTAAACAAAAAAATGTCGGTAAGGTTTTGAGATTTATTCCAAGATTTTCTCCAATGCAATCCCCCTTGATCCTTTGATGAGGATACCACTTTGTGCAAACTTTTGTTGCTTAAACCATTCCTTGGTTTGTTCATTGTCCTCAAAGTGGAGGATGTTGTCTTGATTAAAAGGAGCAAACTCCTTGCCGACCAAAACAACTTTATCCAACTCTAACTCTTGAGCGAGTTTGACAATTTTTTCATGTTCCTCAAAACTATAAGTGCCCAATTCAAGCATATCGCCCAAGATGGCAACTTTGTGAGGAAACTTCATTTGTGAAAAATTGGTCAAAGCAGCTTCCATACTGCTTGGGTTCGCATTGTAAGCATCTAAAATGATGGTATGATCAGATTCTTCAATTACTTGTGAGCGGTTGTTGGAAGGAGCATAAGCCCATACTCCTTTTTGAATGTCTTCGTGACTCACTTTGAATTTTAGACCTACTGCAACAGCCGCCAATACATTATTTAGGTTGTATTGACCAATGAGTTGAGTCTTTAAAATGATGGGTTCAGGTTCAAGAGCATCTTTTTTGGTTTTGCGAGGATACCAAATAACATTTAAATAAGGATCTGTCTCATGTATCTTTCCATTAATGTTGTAAAACTTGCCTGATCCATAAGTGGTTACCTTTTGCATAAAATAGGCAACTTCAGCAATTTTAAAGTCATTCATATTGACAAACATACGTCCACCAAAAGCATCCAAAAACTCAAAAAGTTCGGCTTTGCCTTCTTGTATTTTCTTCTCACTCCCAAATCCTTCGAGGTGTGCTTTGCCTATACTGGTAATCAATCCAAAGTTGGGTAGAGCAATTTTACACAATTGATTGATTTCGTTTAGGTGATTGGCTCCCATTTCAATGATGGCCATTTCGTGCTCCTGAGTAATAGACAAGAGGCTCAATGGTACACCAATATGATTGTTTAAGTTGCCTTTGGTTGCAAAGGTTTTATAGCTAGTGCCAAGGACACTCTTAATGAGTTCTTTGGTGGTTGTTTTTCCATTGGAACCAGTAATGGCAATAATGGGAATCTTGAGTTGTTGTCGATGGTGAGTCGCCAATAGTTGTAGGCTTTCTAGCACATTGTCTACCAAAATGTATTGTCCATTGTCTTCAAAGTATTCGGCCTCGTCTATGACGGCAAAACTGGCTTTTTCTAAGGCCTTTTTGGCAAATTTGTTGCCATTAAAATTATCACCCTTTAAGGCGAAAAAGAGTTGTCCATTTTGTAAGGTGCGAGTATCAGTGCTGATGCCTGTAGCAGATAAAAATTTCTGATAAAGCTTTGTTGTCTCCAAAGTATGTAAGGTTTATTAGAGTTAGTGTAGTTGTAAGCAAGTTGTTTTCATAATTGAGACTTAGCAAGTGTGGGATTAAAGCTTGTAAAGGAAGCCCTTACAAACTTTAAAAGCAAATAAAGCTACAGAATAAAAAGCTAAGTTCTTAACAATCAGCAGAAAAAATTAGTTATTTCTATTCAACCACCAATTTTTGACTCAAAATGATCCCTTCTTGAGAGTTAATGTGTAAGATATAAACGCCTGTAGGCAAATCAGTTGTTGCAAATTTGAACGCTTGTTCACCTGCTTGTACTTCTTTTTTCAATAGACGATTTATCTGTTGTCCTCGTCCATCATACAAAATGGCTTCTATCACACTGGTTTTGTTTAAAGTAAAGTTTGTAACAAAGAAGTCTTGGGCTGGATTGGGATATAGTTTGTTATGCTGTTTAAGCAAAGGTGAAATACCAGTTGAAATAGTCGTATCTAGGGTCATCGTGTCTGGTATGGTATCTATCACCATTGTATCGGCAGGAGGTACATAATCATCCACTGGACTGCTAAGTTGGGCAATCCAAGTTCCTCGTATACCAGAAGAGCCCACAGAAGGATTTCTGCCATAAGTCCCACTGATCCAGACTTCACCTGGCGTATCGTATTTGAGTTGAGAGCCAGAGTAGTCCCCCCAACGTTGGTTGTTGCCAAAGGGAGAGCTTCCACCTATGGCAATATCCCCTTCTTTAACAGTGATGATTTCAGAGTATTCGCCTTGATTGTAAAAGATGGCAGATATACCTGGATAGACATATTTGGAGGTATGCTCAAAGGTCAAAATGAATTGGTCATCTCCTTCGACTTGTCCTGTGTAGGAAAGATTGGGATAAGCAAAATACAAAGCAGTGTCGCCTATGATATTGGCACTAACTCTAACACTATCTGTACCCAAATTGGTGATGGTTCCGTGGTAAATACCAGAGGTGCCAGACTCAGGAACGACGGTTGTGGAGGTAAAATGGATTTTGTCATTTTCGTACATTGCTCCTAGGATGCGCCCATCATTGGTTGCTAAGACTTTACCTGTTCCATTTTGTTTGCCATTAGGTGGAACACCATATAATACATCACTTGTCAGTATTTCAATGTTTACTGTAGTTTCCTCATCGTCAAGTGTACCAGTAAGCTCGATGAGGAAAATGGTGTCATTGCTTTCGTCAAAGTTGCGGTTGGACAAAAAGTATTGGTTGGGACCGTGTAAAGTGCTTCCTCCCTTGACAGGTATGGCATTGCGAATGGGATTGCTATTGTATGTATTTTGGTTCCAAATTACAGAATTTAATTCCTCTGCTCCTTCGTATCCTGACTGCTTGTCGATTTGCCACATAATGGTACTTTTGAATCCTTCTTCCCATCCTTGGTTATTGCCAATGTAGTTGACCGTCAAAAATACCTCGTCTTCTGTAATAGCCAACATTGGATAGTCTGACCAAGAAGTCGAATCAGGAGAACTGCTAGGAATGGTGTATAAATTCCACTCACCCATTGGGTCAGCCGATTGTGAAAATGCCATAACAATGTCGGCTGTAAAAGAGGTGTATCCATTGAGGAACATCAGAATAAAACGGTCTTCGTTTGGATCATAAAGCACTTTGGGATCAAAAGCTTGGTTGTATTCACCAAGTGTACTAGAGAAAGCTGCTAGAGAAAGTTCACTGCCTTCTTCATCAAGCGCACCTGCGCTGCTTAGGTAAATGGTAGAATTGGCAACCGATATAATGTCGCCATCATTGGAGATGGCTAGGTAGTTGTCGTTGGGAATGCCATCGGGAAAGTTGCCTTCTACTGATTCGCCTAAAATTGGAGCATCTTGGGTCATTTTTTTGCTAAGTGGATTGTCACTTCTTTTATTGTATACAATCTTTTGTTTGATGTTTTGTAGATGCTCCATATGTCCTTCGCCTCCTGGAAAGGGCGCAATGGTCATCAAAGAAGGAAAGAAGTCTTGTTCTATTTCAGACACATTGATACTTGCCTTTTTCTTTATGCTAAAAGGCTGTTTGTCGAATGAAATGGATTGTTCAGTGCTTTGTGCGAACATTCCCAGACTTAGTAAGATTGGTATAAATAGAAACCAGCGCATGTTACAATAGGTATTTTTTAAGTATAAATTGTATCAGGGGAAAGAATTAGCTTGTTCTTTCCTCACTCCTAAATCAAAGAAGTGTCGGATGAGCGGGTGGATGAACCTTGGTTCGCAGCCTAAAGCATGCGTTGGTTAACCAGACTGAACGTAGCCTAGTATCACGAACGTTGCACTATAATTCAAAATTGAAGACTCAAGATTTAAAATTAAATACATTTTGTAAAGTAATTTTAAATCTTCAATTTTCTAATTTTGAATTTATTTAAAATTCATATAGCTCAATCAACTTTTCTTTGAAGCGATTGACAGGAAGATAGTGGTTTTCGAGAGCTTTTGCAAATGGAACAGGCGTGTCGAGTGCGCCTAGACGCATAATGGGACCGTCCAAATAAGTAAAGCATTCTTGACCGACTAAGGCGGCAATTTCGCCACCGATGCCTCCTGTCTGGCTATCTTCGTGTAAGATAAGGACTTTTCCTGTTTTTTTCACAGTCTCAAAAATGGCTTCGGTATCTAGCGGACAAAGACTGCGCAAATCGAGTACATCGGCACTGATGTGTGGATGTTCTTCGAGTACTTGTTTTGCCCAGTGAACGCCCATACCATAGGTGATAATGGAGAGGTCATCGCCCTCTTGTACCAAGTTTGCTTTGCCAATTTCGATGGTATAAGGATCATCTGGAACATCGGCTACCAAGCTCCTATACAGGGCTTTGTGTTCAAAATACATTACAGGATTGGGGTCATTAATGGCAGCCATCAACAAGCCTTTGGCGTCGTAAGGATTGGAAGGATAGACAATTTTAAGTCCTGGTGAGTGGAAGAACCATGCCTCGTTGGATTGAGAGTGAAAAGGTCCTGCTCCTACACCGCCTCCCGTTGGCATACGCACCACCACGTCAGCATTTTGTCCCCAACGATAGTGGCTTTTGCTTAGATTGTTGATGATTTGGTTGAAGCCACAAGTAACGAAATCGGCGAATTGCATTTCGACCATTGATTTGTAGCCTTTGATAGACAAACCAAGCCCAATGCCCAAAATAGCCGATTCGCACAAAGGCGTATTTTTGACTCTTTTATGACCAAATTTTTTCAGAAAACCATCGGTGATTTTGAAAACACCACCATATTCGGCTATGTCTTGTCCCATTAAAACAAGATTGTCGTGGCGTTCCATAGATTGGTACAAGCCTTCGGAAATGGCGTCAATAAAACGTTTTTCAGAGACATTGTCGGTAGAGGGAGCAATGACTTCGGGTGTATGTTGAACGTAAATATCTACTGTTTCTTCTTCGGTATCGTTTTCACCAATTTCGGGACTAGCGTAGGCAATTTTCAGTTCTGATTCGATGAGTGCTTTGTTGGCTTTACGGAATTTTTCTACTTTGGCTTCGGTCAAGATTCCCTCGTCAATGAGGTAGGTTTCGTAATTGTTGACAGGGTCTTTTTGTGCCCAATGTTCCATCAGTTCTTTGGGAACGTATTTGGTGCCTGATGCCTCTTCGTGTCCTCGCATACGGAAAGTCATACACTCAATGAGAACAGGATGTGGTTTTTTGCGAATAGAAGCCGCTACATTTTTAATGGTTTCGTAAACCTCCAAGATGTTGTTGCCATCAATTTGGTGGGTTTCCATTCCATATCCTTTTCCTCTATCGGCTAAAGTTTCGCAATTGTATTGTTCATTGACAGGAGTAGACAAACCATAGCCATTGTTTTCGATGAGGAAAATGACAGGTAAGTTCCATACTGAAGCGACATTGAGGGCTTCGTGAAAATCTCCTTCACTTGTACCACCGTCTCCCGTAAAAGCTAGGACGACCCTTTTGTCTTTGTTGAGGGTGTTGCCCATAGCGATGCCACTACCTACTGCCAGTTGAGGACCGAGGTGCGATATCATGCCAACGATATTGTGTTCGTTGGTTCCAAAGTGGAAAGAACGGTCTCGTCCTTTGGTAAAACCACCTTTTTTGCCTTGCCACTGCATAAAGAGGCGGTGGAGGGGAATGTCTCGATTGACAAATACACCGAGATTGCGGTGCATGGGCAGAATGTATTCGTCGGCTTTGAGTGCTTTGGCGACACCTGTAGCGATGGCTTCTTGACCAATGCCTGCAAACCACTTGCTGATTTTACCTTGGCGCAATAGACTCAACATTTTCTCTTCGATCATACGTGGAAGTAGCATTCCCTTGTACAAATCAATGAGTAGTTTGCGGGAGAGTTTCTTTTTGTCATACTGAATGACAGGAGATTTGGCAGTCATAATTTCCTATGATTTTGTATAATGTATTGTACTTAACAGCATCTAAAATAAATACTCAAGTATCCATACGAAAAACAGAATGCAAAGGTAAGGATATAATCAAAAGAGTTGTTGTTTTTCTTTGTTTTTAAGCGATTACATCAATGTCAAAACCGAGTATGCTACGGACACCTTGTTCGAGATTTGCTTGGTTTATCTTACATTGCCCAAATTCCATCCTTTCATTTTTATGTAGGAATGATTGGTGGTATCATATTGGTCCTTTTTGGACTATTGTCCATTATCAGCAAACCCAAACCTTTAAGCAAAGACCAAATCACTGCTCAAACCTATGGGGGCTACTTTCTCAAGGGTGCTGCCATCAATGTCTTCAATCCATTTATCTTTATTTTTTGGGGAGGCATTGTCAGTCAACTCACTGAGAAAGGCGTTGGCTTTTCACACGGCATTGTGTACCTTGCTACCATTCTTGTCACTGTTGCTTTAACCGATGTAGTGAAGGTATACCTTGCCGAAAAAATAAGGCATTTGATGACAGAAAAACATATGTTTGGGATGCGTGTGATTGCGGGTTCTGGACTCATTGTGTTTGGACTTTTGTTGATGTATCGGGTAATGAAGTGAAGTGTCTTGTAAAGATGTTTTTTGATTATTGGGAGCAAGTGTTTGGGAGCTTCGTCGCTGCTTATTTGCCCGCTATCCGCTACTATGTCGGTGGGCAGTTGCAATCCCAATAGTTCATCAGTATACGACATTTATCTCAGACAGCCAAGGTTTAATGCTTGGTGAGTATCACTGGTCCATCTTTGGTGATAAGTACCGTTTCCTCGAATTGTGATGTGTCTGAGCCGTCTTTAGTTTGAAAGGTCCATCCATCATCCAAAAGCTTAATGCGCCATCCACCTGCCGATACAATTGGCTCAATTGCCAAAATCATACCCTCCTGCAGTGGTGTTGCGTACCCAGAGCCTTCAAAACTTGGCACAAAAGGATCCATGTGGATCTGTTTTCCAACGCCATGCCCGCCGAGTTCTTTCACTGTTTTAAATCCATATGACTCGGCGACTCGCTCAGCCGCTGCGCCTATGTCATTAGTGGTATTACCAATAGTCGCTGCCTTAATCGCTGCGTTTGTAGATTCTCGTGAACACCGCAAGAGCTTTTTACGCTCTGGTGTGGCATTCCCTACAATGTACGAACGGCAAATGTCCACGAACATCCCCTTCCAAATAATAATCACATCAAGTGATACTAAGTCTCCATCTTGAATAACTGTATCGTTTTCGTATCCGATACCATGTGCCACATGATCATTCACAGAAATACATGTTGCAGCAGGAAATGGTGGGTCAGATGCACGTGTTTGGTATCCAAT
>JAHDIA010000135.1:10629-11193 GCA_020631035.1 Chitinophagales bacterium
ATTGTCCCAGACTCTGCACCAATCTCTGAGATGAGTTCTCGTGTCTTTTCTTCAATCTGATGATATGTCAGTCCAACTTCAAGATATTTTTCAAGCTCAGACAAAATCCAGGAAAGTTTTTCTCCCCCCTCTTTCATTGTCTGTATTTCATTGTCTGTATAAGTTGTAATCATTATAAGTTTACTCGAGTCATGATCTCGTCATGAATCTCTTCAATGGTTCCGGTTGCATCAATCTCTACAAAATCGTAATAGTCCTCACTCTTTAAAAATTCGATTGTTCGAACCACTTCTTGCTCAAACCAGTTGAGACGCTCTTCGATTGCGGTCACCTCATCGTCTGAACGTCCACGCGACATCATGCGCTCTTTTGCAACCTCCCGTGGAATATTGAGGTAGATAATTGTCGGGTCTTGAATACCGTAAAACTTGAGTGCTCCATCAAGTACTTTTGCTTCCCTGATCCGCCGCGGCACACCATCAGCCACTAAATGCTTCTCAGACTCAAAATAGTCAATAAGCATTTGTGACCAAATATTAATTGCCAAGAACTCAGGCTGTAGGG
>JAHDIA010000136.1:0-1066 GCA_020631035.1 Chitinophagales bacterium
AGAGCCACTGGTTCAACAGCAGTTTCTCAATTTATAGATAGTTTCGTGGTTCTATTTATTGCTTTTTACATTGGTGCCAATTGGAGTTTCACCCTTGTTTTAGCTATAGGAATGGTAAATTACAGTTACAAACTGATTGTAGCCATTGTTCTAACTCCTGTGATTTATTTTGCCCACAATGTAATTGACAGTTATCTAGGTGAAGACCTAGCAACACAACTCAAAGAACAGGCACAATTGGAATAAACGCTTTTAAGCATCTCCACTTTCAGACATTGCATCACTGTCACTCTTAGGGGCATACCTCGAAATGCGCAACAACAGTTCGTCTAAGTTGAGTGGTTTGGTAACAAAATCTTGTGCCCCTAATTCAAAAGCTGTCAAAATCAATTCTTTTTGATCCAAGGCAGAAATTAGAATAATGGGCGTTCTTGGACTAGCTATCTTAATCTGTGATAAAAGTTCGATGCCCGAAATATATGGCATTACAATATCAGAGATAATCAAGTCAAAATCGCTTTGGCTTAGTTCTTCGACTGCTTCTTTTGGATCGACTGTAGCAAAGACATCGTACCCTTCTTTTTTTAATCTACCATCTAAAGCCCTAACCATTACTGGATCATCGTCAACTACTAAAATTCTCATATTAATGTATTTATTTTTTACGTTCTTTTGTTATATACTTACTTCTGGATAAATTTTTCTAAGTTGCATTACAGTGTCCTCCCCTATTTGCAACAAATCTGGAAAGATGCTGGTATCAAATTCAAAAGTTCCATCTTTTTTATAACGCTCCAAAGCGTTGTGAACTATTTTGTTTTCCTTTAGCCCCACATAAGCATAAGTAGTTTTCAATTTGTGTGCTACTTTGTAGTATCCTTCAACATCTTTTTCCTCAAAACAGTCCTTTAGCTTAATCATTTCTAGTGGCAAATCTTCGATGACACTTACGACCAAGGTTTTTTTAAGGTCTTGGTCACCATTTGCCAGATGGTCTATATACGTTAAATCGACATTGATTGTTTGCGAATCATTTTCCAAAATAATTTCTGCTGGTTTGGGGACT
>JAHDIA010000136.1:1076-11191 GCA_020631035.1 Chitinophagales bacterium
AATGGTATTGATCTTTTTATATAGGAGTGGCGGATCAATGGGTTTACTAATAAACTCATTCATTCCCGCACTAAAACACCTGTCCATTTCTGTTTTTAGGGCGTGAGCAGTCATTGCAACGATGGGGGTATTTTGATTGGGACCTGGCATTGCTCGAATGTTTTTGGTAGCAGTTAAGCCATCCATTTCGGGCATTGCGATGTCCATTAATATTAGGTCATAGATTTTCTCTTGTGATTTTTCAACTCCTTCCCTTCCATTATTGGCAATGTCAATTTCTATTTTATCCGACCAATTTTTGAGCAACTGAGTCGCCACCATTTGGTTGAATTCGTGATCTTCGACTAACAAGAAATTGATAGAATCCTCATACACCTGAATTTCAGCGAGACTTTCAGGGGCTTGATTAACAATGGTGTCTTCGTGTGCTTTTTTGAGGGTAATGGTAAACTTAAAAGAGGCTCCTTTCCCAACTTCACTTTCGACAGTGAGTTCGCCACCAAAAAGTTTGACTATATATTGTGAGATGCTCAAACCCAGTCCTGTTCCACCATGCAATCTGGTTGTACTGTCACTGGCTTGTGTAAAGGCTTCAAATATTTTTTGGAGTTTTTCTTTTTTGATGCCAATACCTGTATCTTTTACTTCAAAGTTGACAATGGCATCTTCCTCGGTTTCGTCGACCAATCTAGCTTTGAGTTCTACTTCTCCTCCAGCATTGGTAAATTTGATGGCATTGTCGAGCAAGTTGATGAGCACCTGATTGAGTCGGAGTGAATCGCCAAGAACCAATTTAGGGAGCAACTGGTCGAACTTACTAAAAAGTCCCAATTTTTTCTCTCTAGCCCTAAATGTATACAACTGCATCAATTCGTTGAGGACTTGATGCAAATTAAACTGATGTTGTTCCAATTGGATCTTGCCCGATTCTATTTTGGACAAATCAAGGATGTTGTTGACCAGTCCAAGCAATTTGTGAGAGGCAATTTTGAGCGCATCTATGTACTTTTGTTGCAGTTGCGTATGTTCACTCTGCTCTAACAAATTGGTTGTCCCAATGACCACATTTAGTGGTGTACGAAGTTCGTGACTCATATTGGCAAGAAACCGCTGTTTCATTTCAGCAGTTTTCTCTGCCATTTCTTTGGCTTTTTGGAGAGCAGCATTGTCTTTTCGGATACAGGCATACAAAATAGATTTAACTAAGATGTAGCTATTGATTTTTCCTTTGGTAAGATAATCGACTGCTCCAGATTGCAAAGCACTGAATCCTGTTTTCTCATCTTCATAACCAGTCAATACAATGGTAGGGCAATGATCAAAGTTTTCAAGAAAACGATTCAAAGTTTCGATACCTTGGCTATCTGGAAGGGTTAAATCCAATAATGCTACATCAAACTCGTCTCTATTTTCGAGTGCAAAAGCATCAGACAAACTCTCTACCCTTTCTAGCTTGTACTTAAAATCTAGCTGGTCCTGAAATTGAATAGAACCACCCAAGTAGATTTCGACTAATTTGGCATCTCCCAAATTGTCTTCGATATTCAGAATATTGTATACTTTATTTTCGATTTTTCCAGAGTTATATGCATGAACAAATAAAAAAGATTCGCCACTATTTTACATTGCTTAGGGGCATTTATCGACTACTAGGCAATAGCGCAAGGCTTAGCCAAAATTTTTCAACTGTTTTTATCACATTGATGAACGAGTCAAAGTCAACAGGCTTGGTTATGTAACTATTGGCGTATAGTTTGTAAGCACTTTCAACATCATTGGCAGAACTTGAGGTTGACAATATGATTACAGGAATAATTTTAAGATCTGGATCCAACTTGATAAATTGTAAAACCTCTTTTCCATTTTTTTTTGGGAGATTCAAATCCAACAGTATCAAATCAGGTCTAGGGGAATTGCTATACTCACCTTCTTTCGTGAGGTAGCGAATGGCCTCCACACCATCTGTTACTGTACTAATATTATGCAGGATAGTTCCTTCTTTAAACGCTTCTTTTGTTAAGCGAATGTCACCAGGGTCATCCTCAACCAATAATATTTCTATAGGTTTGGTATTCATCATATTACCAAATTATACGCAAGGCTTTTTAATTAGGTTCAAAACCTCACAGATATTAATGAAATAAAAAACTGTCCCTTTAGTCTATCTAATTTAAGCACACTATCTAACATATTACCAATATTTTATAATATTTTTTTTCTATTTATAAAAAAGCTTTCATTTAAGTGCTAACAGCTCAGTAGAGTTGGTAAAATCACATTAATTTTTGGCTCAAAATTTGCTTTTTAACAAATAAATGCATAATATTAAGTTTGGATGAAATTTGACTTATTTACCGCTCTTTCAATATTCATTTTCAAACAAGTTATTGTATTCATTAACCAAACTCATAAACTTAGACGATTAAGACGATGAAATTACAAACCTTTGTGTACTTCCAAAGGCAGTGTATGGTCTCCTTATGTATCCTTTTCTGTCTATTTTCTACAGATATATTGGCTCAGGAACCTGCAACTCCTCAAAATCAATCTACCAATTATACCAATATTACTTTAAGTGGTTTAATTCCCAAAGATTTTACCAATAGTACAGCCAAAAAATATGACCGAGACAAGAAGAAAATCTCCAAAGACAACAAACGTTCTGTAAGGCTTGCAGAAGAATATTTTTACCAAGAGAGTAACTTTATTATTGCCGAACTACTCCGAAGTGGCAAGGTCTTTTATGATGATCCTATCACACAATATGTCAACAAAGTAGCAGACGAACTCTTAAAAGATGATCCTAAGTTGCGAAAAGAAATTCGCATTTACACTGTAAAAAACCCCTCAGCCAATGCCCTTACCACCAATGATGGTATCATATTTGTCAACTGGGGTTTGTTAGAACGTCTAGAAAATGAGGCACAATTGGCCTATGTTTTGGCACACGAAATTACCCACTATCGAGACGAACACGTCATTGACAACTTTTTGGAATCGACCAAAATCCAACAAGGAGTTGGTGTTTACAAACGCTCTTCTTACCTAGACCGTGTAACTGCCCAAACCAATTACAGTAAAGACCTAGAAACCTCTGCCGATTTGGAGGGATTAGAATTGTACTTAAAAACGAATTACAGCACTGAGGCAACGACTAGTCTTTTCGATATTTTGGCTTATGTGCATACGCCTTTTGACGACAAAGAAATCAATCTGGACTTTTTCAGTATAGATTCACTGTTTCAATTTCCTGCAAACTATAAGTTTGATCCCTCTTACAATCCCATTGAGGTAATAGATGATGAAGATTCTAAAACACACCCTGGATTGACAGATAGAAAAACAAAAATAACCGATGAAGTCAAAGGATTGGACGAAAGTGGAAAACAATTGTTCATTGTAGGAGAAAATGCCTTTAAAGAAGTGCAAAAAATGGCTCGTTATGAAATAGGCAAAGTCTACTTATATTATCAAAACTATCCTATGGCCATTTACCACAATTGGTTGTTGTTACAAAACGACCCAAACAACAAATACCTACATAAGAATATCATTAAGGGGGTATATGCCATTGCAAAGTTTAAAAACTATTATGAGTATGATGATTTGGTAGAAGAATATGAGGTAAGTGATATACAAGGAAAGTCCAAATTTGTTTATGATTTCTTTACCAGTCTACACAAAGAAGAATCTACTGTTTTAGCATTAAGTATGACCCAGCAATATCTAAACAATTACGATAAAAATGATGTTGAAATACTAAAACTAAGAGAAGATTTGGTTAAAGAATTGGTTGTAGCCAACGACTACACCACCAAATCTTTTAAAAATAGAACCCACCGAGTAACTGCTGGAAAAGATGAAGATGAATTGCCTACTTTTAATTTGTCTTTTGTTGCCAAAGACAGTGAACTAAAAAAACTCATCGCCAAAATTGCCAAGAAGAAAAAAAGTCTCAAAAACAATCGGGCTGAAGTCAGTGATCGAGAATATTCCCAATTTAGAGATAAATTGCGCAAAAAAGGCTACCGCCTCAACATCAACAAATTGGTCATAGTTGATCCGTTTTATTTAAAAATTGATACTCGAAAAAGATACCCTAGAGATTACATAGCTTCTGAAATAGCCCAAGAATACCTTGGAGAGAAAATAAAAGAAAATGCCGATTTACTGGGTATGCGTACCAAAGTCTTGAGTAGCCTAAACCTTACCCAAAATTCATCTGAAAAGTTTGAAGACATTGCCTTTTTGAATACTTGGATTTCTGAACGTCTCGGTTATGGACGTGTTGATATGGTCAGCATTGATTATGAACAAGTTCAAGAATTGAGCAAAACTTATAAAACATCCAACTTTTTATGGAGTGGTGCAGTTGGTTTGACTGAATCAAATGCAGGTGCTGCTAGCAAACTTTTTTATGCCCTATTTTTCCCCCCTGTTCTACCTCGTGCAATAGGACCTGAGAACTATACTTATTACTACACCTTATTGTTTGACCTAGAAGAAGAGCAGGCATTGATCTACGATTACAATCTAGTAAAAATGAAAGATAGTGATGCCAATTTGCACTCTAATATCTATTATAATTTGTGGCAAATAAGTCGTAAATAAAGTATTGTCACCAACCATCTCAATCAACTTAATTTGAAAAAGGAAAGGATATGTAGATGGTCTATATTTTACTCACTACTACATTAAATATAAAAATGAATCCCAACTATATATCAAGACTGCTCTTTTTCGTTTGTTTTTTCGTATTGTGTAATGACTTATTGGCGCAATCTCCAGGCTATCGTGGCAAACACTTTTATGTCAACTATGAGGCCATTCCTCGTATATCTTATATAGATGGCATTGAAGCTGTAGAAAATATTGAATATCGAGATGAAGATGGAAACTCTTTGGATTTTGATGGAATGCTCAACTCACTAAATGTTAAACACAATGTAGGCATACATTATATTTTTTCAAGAGGGGGAATCATTGGTTTAGAAGCCACATTGAGTGCTCCCCAATATTTTAGCAGAAGAGAAGAAAGTACTGGCTTATACAAACATTACCGTTCTAAAGGCAGAATATTTTCAGTCAACTACAAACGTTTTAACTTTATCAGAAAAGGTTACATTGCTCCCATTGGTAATTTTATAGAGCTTCGCCCTGTCTTGTATATGAACAAAGTCGAAGAGTTGGGGCGTTATAATATAAGCAGTTATTTGGGCAATGTTTATATTCCCAACCTCTCAGCTCAAACATTAAATAGTGACTCCTTTACAGGCTTGGGGATTGCATTTGCTTTTGGTATGCAAACCATCTGGTTCGAACGCCTCATTCCCAATTATACTTTTGGATTTACCTATATTCCTAGCCTAAGACAAAATTCTAATTATAACCTATCAGGAGATGCTGCTAGGGCACATTCAAGGGCACTTTTGGCAGATGCAGGTTGGTTCATAGACATTAAAGTAGGGCTTGGCTTGTTGTTGTTTTGATACAACTCAAAACAACAATTATTAAATTTACGCTAGGCTAGACCTAAACCAATACAGATTTCAACTTAGTTTTGAGCCACGACTGTCCAATGGGAATCAACCAATTTTGCTCCCAATCCGCTTTGTCTTTGACCAAATTGTTGAACATTGGTGTGTCGGCAGTGAGTTCGCCCGAAGCAATGGCGTCTTTGAGTCCGTTAATGGAGTAGGTTTTCAATTCTTCTCCTGCTTTGACCACAACCGAAAGCCTGTCAAAAAAGTCTACTTGGTATGCTTGCCCCAATTCCTTGACCAAATGAACCGAGGAATCTATCGAACAACCGCTCGCCCCTACCCGACTTTCATCGACCATTAAGACCAAAAAACGTTGGTGGTGTAATTTTCCATAGGCTTGTAAGCCGCTGCCATGTGCCGCCCAATTTTGGGTAAAGCCTGCTACTTTTTGATTGATGGCTTGCGTCTCAGTTTCAGTAAAATTTCGATTAGATTGATACACCCATACTTTAGAGTTGGGTGCTAGACTTTCGTATGATTGTGTCATTTTTTTTGATTTCTATTTTTTACAGATTATGCGAATGCGACAGAACCTTCTAAATTAGCCCTGATAGAAACGGTTACCCCGCACCCCCAACTTGATTGGGGGGAGGAGTAAAAGTGGATAGCAGGCAAATAAGTAGCGACGAAGCAATGCACATTTGCTTCTAAAAATATTAAAAATCAACTTACAAAGCATTCAATGCCATCGTACTCAATAACTTTTTGAGTTCCTCTGCCTCTTTCGACATCGCATCAATGAACATTTTGGTATCGGTACTAAAATAAAACAAATAAGTGCCATCCACTATGGTAAAATCATAATTTTTTTCATTGACCAAATCATTGGAGTGAATGAACTGCTGCAATTTGTTGTTGACATTTACTGCTTGCTCTGCTGTTTCAAAATTCCAAGTCTCTACAAAAAAGCGAGGATAGACTTCCACACTCGCACTCAATTTTTGGTTGCTCTGAAAGAAAGTCTTTTTGATTTGCGCATTGACCACCACCAATTCCTCTAAGCTATTGAGGTTGGTCGGATCGGGCAATCGCACAAATTTTCGGGTATTGAGGTCTTGGCTCACAATATTGGTGTAGCCCTTTTGCTTCATACGATCCTCAAAGGCCGAAATGGACGGAATAGACTGAAAAGCAAAATTGTTGAGATTGATGGTATCACCCACCAATTGAAAGGCTTGCTTTTTTTGTGTCACCTCATTTTTGCTTGCTGACGCTTCAGCAGATTTGTCCACTATTTGTTCTGAACTGTCCTTTTTTGTAGGAGTTTGGCTTGTTGGATTGGGTTGTTGTTGGCACGCAGAAAGTGCCAAGAGTAAGGCCAAAAGGATAAAAACAGGATATTTCATTGTTGGCTTTTAATCTTATACAACAAATTTCAATCCATTTTCATTCCATTTCCGACTCAATTAATTCAGCAATGTCCATTACTTCTATTTGATCTTGCTTTTCTTCGCCCTTTACACCGTCAGTCAACATTGTATTGCAAAACGGACAAGCAGCAGCTACAATATTGGGTTTGGCGTCCAAAACATCCTTGGTTCGTTCCTCATTGACACGAATGCCACCCTTTTCTTCTTCTTTAAACATTTGCGCTCCTCCAGCCCCACAACACAAACCACGGGTACGACAACGCTTCATTTCGACCAACTCTGCATCCAACAATTCCAAGACCTTACGGGGAGCTTCATATATTTCATTGGCACGTCCCAAATAACAAGAATCGTGGTAAGTGATGCGTTTGCCTTTGTAAGTTCCTCCCCCCTTGAGCTTGATTTTGCCCTCATTGATAAGTGATTGCAAAAATTGGGTATGGTGTATCACCTCGTAGGTTCCCCCCAAGGCTGGATATTCGTTTTTGATGGTATTGAAACAATGTGGACAGGCTGTTACTATCTTTTTGACATTATACATATTCAAAACCTCAATGTTTTGAACCGCCATCATCTGAAACAAAAATTCGTTGCCCGACCGTCTTGCTGGATCGCCCGTACAACTCTCTTCTTCTCCCAAAATGGCAAAATCAACCCCAACTTTGTTCATTATTTTGACAAAAGCCTTGGTCACCAGCTGAGCACGCTGGTCAAAACTTCCTGCACATCCTACCCAAAACAATACTTCGGGTTCTTTTCCTTCGGCCATCAACTGGGCCATAGTAGGCACTTTTTTACTCATAAGTTATTGATTAAGTTCTTTTTCTTCCTCCACTTCTAGAAAATCAACATCCTCCAGAGGGGTTTTGTTGTGAAATCTTCTCCAAATATAATCAAATATCTTGCTTGTTCGTAAATTTGTGGTCGCTGGTCCTGTCCGAATAAAGAAATATTCTTTGGAACTGTCATCGACATAAGCGGGCATAGTCCCTGCTTCACAATCTACCCGCAATACATCTCCTTCCTCAAAATGCTCTACAACTATGTGAACAAAGTCTACATGCAATGTCCCTATTCGGGCTTTGATCATCTTGTTGAGGTGTAGCAATATTTTGTCGATATTGGGAAAATTATCGGCTTTGAGCCCAATGATTTCTTGATTGTCATTGACGCCAATCAATAGGGTTCCGCCATTGGTATTCAAAAAGGCGGCAATGGTTTTGAGGGCTGCCAGCTCAATTGCCTTATCGGGTCGCTTGGTATGTGTATTCATCCGAAGGGTCGATTTAAACTCGACATATTCGTTTTCACCTTCGGATATGAGTTCTCTAGTCGAAATTTCTGGGCGCATTCGTAAAAAATGGGTAAAGCGGGCGGCAAGAGAATGTACAATTTTAAGGGCAATTTCAGGAGCAAGTGTTTTTTTGTCAAACATTTTTTTGCCACAAATGGCAAGTACTCTTCCTGTCTCAAGTGTTCGTACACTGCCCAAACGGTAATTGTTGTTGATGACCCCAATTTCGCCAAAGAGTTCGCCCTTTTCCAAAACCTTATTGTCCTTACTTGGTAAATCCAATATAAATACCCCCTCTATTACAATGTACATAAAGGTGGGCGGTTGGTGGTGCGCAAAAACCACTTCATTTTTTTCATAATTTTTTTCGTGGCTAATGGCATTTACAGCTTCCAATTCTGCTTCGCTCAATTCGGCAAAAACTGGATTTTGTTGGAGTAGTTCTATGTTGTTCATAATGATTGTATTCTTTTCTTCTTGGACAATTTTCGTGAAAGTGTGCTAATGCTTAAACCATCCAAGAACCTTTTCTTTTTTGATTGGGACGGAACGTTGGGGGCTTCGTTTGCATCGGGTGTCCCCGCTATCCGCTACAAGTTGTAGATGCGATAAATCGCATCTCTACAAGCTTTCCGCTACTATCGGGCGTAAATATCGCATATTTTTTTCCTTCGTCGTAAATGTAATTGTATTGCGCCCGTTTCGGGAAGAAAATTCGTAAATTTTCTCTACTGGATGGTACAGACAAAATCGAACTTGTCTCTACAAACCATTACCACCAATCCTCCAATAAGTTGCATATCTATTACGTTTTTACCGCCTTTAATGTAAACATCAAAGGTACTTTTTGTTCGTGTCCTGGCAAATACCACCACCCATCTGCTCGTTTTTCCATACTATCCAATGCTTGGTAAAACAATTTATCGTATTCATTGATGAACTGTATTTGCAATCCCTGCTTGATTAATGCATTGACAATATCGCTCATACTCCACGTCCATTCAAAGGTATGGTTTTTACTAATGTATGTTTTATCTGAATAATCTGGTCCCTCTCCCCAACGCATAGGCTCTTTGGAATGAAAATAAGGATAGGTCAACTTTACTCCCTCCTTTGTATCATCATCCACCATATACAAAACGGGATGCGTTTCTTGAATGTAAAAAGTGCCTCCATCTTTTAGATAGTGTGCCACAGTTGTCGCCCATTTATTCAAATCGTTCAACCAACCCAAGACTCCCTGTGAAGTGTACACTATATCAAACTGTTGGTCAATTTTGCCAATACAATCTAGTACATTTCCTTGTAGAAATTGTACGCTTGCGCCCAACTCTTCATTTAACTGCTTTGCCAATGCAACAGATTTTTCAGAGAAATCTATACCTGTTACCTCTGCCCCATCCATTGCCAAAGATATAGAGTCACTTCCAATGTGACATTGCAAATGCAACAAACTTTTGCCTTCAATGGGATACAACTCTTTCTTTTGCACCTCATCTATCAAGGACCTACCAGTTCTCAAAGATTGTAAATCATAAGAATTAAAATGTACGGGGGCAACCTCATCCCAAAATTGTTGATTCTGTTGTTCTGCTTTTTTATTCTCCATATTTGATTGTCTAAATGTTTTCAAAAATGTACATTTTTCCCAAAAAAGTGTACACAAAAATTGGATTTTTAAATTTCACTTCTACATCAATTCATTTATCAATAAAAAAAATACATTATAACAATTTGTTTTTCAAAGATTTAAAAATAAAATTTTTCATTAAAAATACAAAAATGCATTTTTGGTTTCATTTTTGCTCATTATTAGTCAGTTTTATGTGCCACCCCTCAATTTAAAATTTCCCCCTCACTATTTAAAATCTTTAGCAATTTAAACTACCATAATGGTAGAATAAAGAT
>JAHDIA010000845.1 GCA_020631035.1 Chitinophagales bacterium
AATAGATGTAGACAAGGCTTCTTACAGCCTCTTGCGTCGAGACATCAACAGCAACCGTCTACCAAGTCCAAACGCCATCCGCATCGAAGAAATGATCAATTACTTTGATTACGAATACCCACAGCCCGACAACGATCACCCATTAGACGTCTACACCGAATTGGGCAAATGTCCTTGGGAAAAAGAACACTTATTGGCAATGGTCGCCCTACAAGGAAAATCCATTCCCAAAAAAGAAATACCACCAAGCAATCTGGTTTTCTTACTCGATGTATCGGGTTCAATGAGTGCCTCAAATAAATTGCCGCTGGTCAAACAGTCCATCAAAATGTTGTGCGAAGAAATGCGCCCCGAAGACAGAGTCGCCATCGTAGTGTATGCAGGAGCAGCAGGAGAAGTATTGCCCTCGACACCTTTTAGAGACAAAGGCAAAATATTGGCCGCCATCGAAAAACTCAATGCAGGTGGGTCAACCGCAGGAGGTGAAGGGATTCAGCTTGCCTACAGGATTGCCCGTGACAACTTTATCGAAAATGGCAACAACCGAATCATTTTGTGTACCGATGGGGATTTCAATGTTGGACCGTCCTCCGATGCCGACCTAGTTCGACTCATCGAGATCAAACGTAGAACCAATATCTTTTTGACCATTTTGGGTTTTGGAAGTGGCAATTACAAAGACTCCAAAATGGAACAATTGTCCAATGCAGGAAATGGCAATTATGCCTACATAGACAATTTGTTGGAAGCACACAAAGTCCTCAAAAAAGAAATGTGGGGAACGCTTTACACCATCGCTAAAGACGTCAAATTACAAGTAGAATTTAACCCAGCACAGGTGAGAGGCTACCGACTCATTGGCTACGTCAACCGCAAATTGCAAAACCGAGATTTCAACGACGATACCAAAGACGCTGGTGAGTTGGGAGCCAATCACCAAGTAACTGCTTTGTACGAAATTGTACCAACAGATTCCGATTCGCCCATCTTGGCAAATGGCAGCGAAACCGATCCATTGAAATACCAAACGGCTTACCAAAAAACCAGCCAATACGACGACGAATTGATCAACATCAAATTGCGCTACAAGCAACCCGATGCATCCAAAAGTGTCAAATTTGAAGAAGCCCTAACAATGAAAGACAAACAAAATCGAGCTTCGGAAAATATGAAATTGGCCTCGGCGGTAGCCGCCTATGGAATGCTTTTACGCAACTCCAAGTACAAGGGCGATGCAACTTACGATATGGTATTGGGCTTGGCAAACTCAGCCAAAGGACTCGACCGAGATGGTTACCGTTCAGAACTGATTCAGCTCATTCGCAAAACCAAACTCATAGATATTAGGTATTGATTTTAAATTCAATATGACATTTTTGTAGGCACAATGCCAAGCAAAAATGTCATATTTTTTTATTCCGAAAATGCCTGAACCACCACCACATTCCCATCCAACTCAACCCGATCATCGACATAAATCTTTTTCTTTTTTCGAGTTTCCGTTTCTCCATTCAACAAAACCTCCCCCTCAACAATGCGAATTTTCGCCTCTCCACCCGTCGAACACAAATCCGCTGCCTTGAGCAAACTCGTCAATACAATGAATTCCTGGTCTTTTTTCAATTTAAAATAGCGTATATCTTCACTCATAAATTCTTGTTTTTGCTGCAAAAGTACAGTTTAATTTAGTAATAGTCTATTGGTAATAAATGCAGATTCTTTTATCTGTTCAAAAATACCTATCTTTACATTAATGAAATTTATATTTT
>JAHDIA010000137.1:0-9704 GCA_020631035.1 Chitinophagales bacterium
TTTCTTCATCGAAGGAGTCTGCTGTTATATCACAATTGTCATCACAATCAGGTAGAGTATAATCACATTCACAAGTTTCATAATTAAATGTTCCAGTAGTTAAGTCACAGCCATTGTTACAGTTGGGTTCTGTAAGCGTAATGCTCGTTCCCAAAGTATCAAAACATACACCCACCAAATCATCCATAGAATCTAAAGTATCGACAGACAAAGTATTGACTTGATAATTTAAAGCATAGAAAGTATACTCACCATAAAGTAAACAATCTAACTCAAAAATACCCCCCGTCGATTGATTGACTACCTCCCCATCACTATTTACCAAAATATAGGTTTGGGCATAGCAATTGGATTCATTGTAGTTGAGACCAGTATAGCCAATAAAGAAAGGAGTAAAATCTTCGTGGGTAAAGTTAATTGCCATAAGCATCTCGCCTGCATTGGCTTGGCACTCAAAACCAGTGATGGACAAATTGCCCAATCTAGCCACACTTCCCACATCTGGGTCGGCTACACCTGCGATTAAAATGTCTCCATCATCTAATTCATGGATAATATAGACTTCATTCCATATATCATTCTCTCCTTCGCCATATTCGATTTCCCACAAGAGATTGCCATCATTGTCAAATTTGAGTACCCACTGATTGGAATTGTTGTCATTACTAGGTGTAGACCCTCCTACAAGATAATTGCCATCGGCAGTAGAGGTAATGGTATAAAAGCCATCATAATTTTCTTCACCATAATTGTCGGTCCAAAGCACATTCCCAGTTAGGTCTACTTTGATGATCCAGGCATCACTTAAACCATTGTTGGCAGTGACAGTACCATTGTTAGATTCGCCTCCGCCTACCATAATATAACCACTTCCGTCATTGGCAGCGATAATATCACTTGCCCCTTCTGTAGAATAGGCAAATGGGCTAGTGCCTCCATAGGTTTGCTCCCAAATCAGATTGCCTAGTTCATCAACTTTGATGAGTAAAAACTCATCATTGTCGTTGGAATTATCATTGTCTCCTCCTGTAAAAAATGTGGTGCCAACAAGCATATAACCAGTGTCAATGGCTGGAATAATAGTCCTCCCAAATGATATGTCTCCTGGGCCATGAAATTGTTCCCAGAGTATATTGCCATCAAAATCTAATTTCATAAGCCAGAGCTGTTCATCTTTTCTTCCAGTCATCAAGTAACCATCATTTAGGCTCAATATATCACTAATGTTATCATTAGAATTATTGCCTTAATTCTGTATCCATTCTAAATTACCATTGGTGTCTAATTTAAGAATCCAAGTATCAGATGAGCTTAGTACATTGTTGTTAAATACATATGTATTGTTAAAATTAAAATCACCATCATTAGAATAGGAACTAGCTGCTACCAATAAGCCTCCGTCATTGGTGAGTGTAATAGCAGAACCAAAATCTAGATTGCTGCCTCCAAAAGTTTGTTCCCACAACAAATTACCATCTTCATCAATTTTGATAACATACACATCTTCGTCAGAATACATATCGTCTCCAACCAATACATAATTACCATCATCGGTAATAACCATATCTTTATAGATAGAATAGTTGCTATAGTTTTCTGACCATATTCTTTCAAGACTTGTAGTAGTAGCTGTTAAACTACAATCGTCTAATCCCTCGTATACACATTGGCAACTGGCTGCGTCAAAAGAATCATTGGTATTGGGATTGTTGTCATCACAATTGTCATTAAATACAGTATTGAAAATCTGACAAAGTGCGGCATCAAAATAATCAATTGTCGTATCACAATTATCATCTACATCTGGAATTTCATTTACACACAAACAAATACTTTCGTCATAATAGTCATTTGTCAACTCACAGCCATCGTCACAAGTGTCAGGAGTATATACACAAGTTTCATCATCACAAGTAGCTGTAGCATCATAGTTGCAGGCGCTTGGGTCAGTACAGCCATTTGGCAAAGTACAGCTGCCATCATCACAATTGGCTGTAGCATCATAGTTACAAGCCATTGGATTGGTACATCCATCAGGTAAAATACAACTGCCATCATCCATATTGGCATCGGGTTCATAATTACAAGCAGTTGTATTGGTACAACCCATTATGACACTATCGTAAATACAGGCATCGTTGTCACAAAAAGCATCGGGATTGTAATTGTCCGCTTCAGAGTCGGTACAGGCACAAGATATACAATCTTCGAACATTGCTTCTAGCTCATCCAAACGTGTAATCCCAATACCATCAACAATGTCATAGCAACCTGTTATATAGCTGAAATCTACTGTCAAAGGAAAATAAAATCCATCTCCACCAGCAACCACTGCTGTGATGCCAAAAAACATTCCTGAATAGTTAGAAAGGTCAAATACATTGCTTGTTTGTACAGATAAAACACCGTCCTCACCAGTTAAAACATATCGAATGTAATTGTCTCCCAAAGGCGGAGAGGATGGATCAAGTTCCAACTCAACGGTAAAGATTTCAGGTTCACCATTGGGTGGACACAAATTGGGAAGTTCAGTTTGACCGTTGATGGTCAATGTTCCTGTATAGTCTGTAAGCGAGTTTAAGCAACTTCCATCATCTGTATTTGCATTGGGATTGTAGTTACAGGCACTTGGACTTGTACAACCCAATATAGGTGTACTCGGATTGCAAAATTCAGACAAACTACTGTCTGAAGGACTGAGGGTGTAAGAGGTTTCTAAAAGAATATAGTACTCAATATCTTCGTAATTGTCATCAGCAGGATCATCAACAACCAAATTGCATCCATTAAGAGCATTGCTGGTATCTCCTACAATTTCTATAATTGACAGCGACCAAGTACCGCCATTCCAGCCTTGTCCATGATTGGTTTCATAAAAATTGAATTCATAGGTAGAATCCACATTTAGGCAAATCACAAAACTATCTATTCCTCCTACATAGGGGTAAATGGGGTCTACCAAAGAAACAGGACCGCCAATTGGTTCTCCTTCATAACCATCCATTGGCAAAACACTGGCAAAATTGTCAGGGGCAGGTGTCATTGCCCACTCCATACCATTGGCATTGGAAGAGTTGGTTCCATCAATAACCAATAAGACAGACATTTCTCCTTCGGCACAACTGCCAGTATTGTCAATCGGTAAACAAGTACAATTGGCCATATCATATGTCTCAACAGTTAAATCACAAGCAGTTGGCTCATTCACACACTGACAATTTTCTAAATCAAAAGAATCTGTTGTCAAATCGCATCCATCATTACAGTCGGGTTCGCTAAGTGTAATAACAATTCCCAAAGTATCAAAACACACATTTGTCAAATCGTCTACAGTGTCCAATGTATCAACAGACAAAGCTGCTACTTGATAATTTAAGGCATAAAAAGTATAATCTCCATAAGGCAAACTTGCAGAATCGAAAATGCCGTTGTCTGTTTGAGCTACCACTTCACCAGCACCATTTACCACAATATAGGTCTGAGCATAACAAGCATTTTGATTAAATCCAGATGAAGTAAAACCAGGAATGTTGTTGCAATAGACAAGGCTAAGGTCATTTTGAATAAGACTACTTCCTGCATCTGCTTGGCAATTCAAACGTTCACCCAATTTTCCAATGGCATAATTGTCATTGTCGGCACTACCTACAAAAATCAAATCCCCATCACTTGCTTCTGCAATATCAAAAACAAAATTCCATTGATTGGGATCATCGCCACTGTAAACAATATCCCAAATAAACTCGCCATTGGCATCAAATTTAGCAATCCATTGGGCATCCTCATTGGAAACAGCTAAATCTTTGATTCCTGCTATGGCATAATTGCCATCTGAGGTCTGAATAATACTGTGGGTTTCTTCAACATCATTGGTGCCATACACTTTGGACCAAATCAAATTGCCCTGCAAATCAATTTTTAACAACCAAGCATCTCTGTTACCTGAGTTACTAGGAACATCTCCGTCCATAGATTCAGATTCTCCCGCAACAATATAGCCACCATCGTGTGCAACAACAATGGAACTTCCAAAGTCCCAGGCACTTCCTCCATAATTGTGGTCCCAAAGAATGTTGCCATTTTCATCTACTTTGATAAGGTATAAGTCACTATCAGTAGAGAAACTTCTACCCACACCTATATAGCCACCATCTGTTGCAGGAATAATTTGTTGTATAAAATTATTACCTAAATCTAATTCCCAAACAATATTTCCTAGTAAATCTATTTTTAGAAAATCAGAAACTCCTGCCCCTGCCAGAATATATCCATCACTGCTTTCTACAACAGAGCGTAAAATACCACTATTGGAAAGACCATAGTTGTGTTCCCATTCCAAGTCTCCATTGGCATCTAATTTGACCACCCAAGCAAGCCCATCATAAGTTTCGCTAGCAATAACATCCCCATCAGTCGATTGGGTATAACCAACCATTATGTATCCTCCATCACTTGTTTGAATGACATCATTGCATTCTTCATCTTCCAATCCTCCATATACTTTTTCCCAAAGGATGTTACCCGATTCATCTATTTTTGCAATGTAAAAATCAGCTAACTGACCATTGGCATATTCAGGAGAACCTGCTACGACAAAATTTCCATCATTGGTTGGAGCAATGGCATAAATGTACTCATGAGTTGAGGGTGTATTGATGCCCCATTCTATTTCAATATTGGGTTTGGCAAGTTCATTGACACAACAAAGTTCGAAGTCTAAAATACAAGAACCATCATCACAAACCGCTGTCGCATCATAATTACACGCACTAGGATCGGTACAACCCTCAGCCGAAGAACAACTCCCATCGTCACATTGAGCATTGGGATTGTAGTTGCACGCACTAGGATTGGTACAGCCTGAAATGTACAAACAAGTCCCATCATCACACTCAGCATCAGCATTGTAATTGCACGCACTAGCATCCACACATCCAAATACACCATAAATACAACTATCATCATAAGTATTGGCATCTGGATTGTAATTGCAGGCAGTGGGGTCTGTACAACCTAATACTTCAGGAATCTGTATACAAGTACAAGTCTCATAATCAAATTCTTCTAAAGGATAATAACAAGATTGCAATTCACTGATACAAATACATTCAAAGCTATCAAAGTAATCATAAGTTAAATCACAAGCATCATCACAATTAGGGAGTGGAAGCGGAGTAATGGTACAATTTTCATAATCAACTATTTGGTATCCACAAGGATATAGTTCTTCATAATAAAAATCTATCTCATTGACAACAATACAATTCTCAGCATCAAAATAGTCTATTGTAAAATAACAGCCATCATCTACATCTGGTGGAATAAAATCACAAAGGCAAGTATTGACATTTAAAGTATCTGTTGTCAAATCACATCCATCGTCACAAGTAATTTCATTTGGAACGCATTGTCCATATAAACTGGGAATACTGTACAGACAACACAATAGAATTAAAAAATAAAATTGTACCAATCTTTTTTTCATTTTAAAGGGGTTTACGTAATGAATAAAATACAGATCAATCAAGAGATGTTGTTGTCAAAATGGGTAATTGTTAGAATAAAGTGTTTTTCACAAAAGGCTGGATGTATCTTTTGTATTTTTAGAACGGAACGTTTGATTTTTCAAACGAAATCGCCTCCTGGCTATCCGCTGCTACTCCTCGCTGGTTTCTACAGGCTCACTGAACATTATGTTATATAAGGCAAGCTTTAGAAGCCCAAGACCCAAACTTACCGAAGCGCAAGGAGCAAAGATGGTTGAGCCTGTCGAAGCCCCGCTGTGGGGTATCCGCTACTATCCAGCGTAGGTTCGCAACTTTTAGTCCTTCGTCGGTTCTACGCAATAAATACAAACGCTCTTTTAAGAAAACAAGATAAATGCAGGTCACACAATAGATGAGCACTTATTCTTTCTTGATAATGCAAAGATGAAGTAAACTCAATTAAGAAGCAAGTACATTTTTATAGATTTGTGTACGGATAATTAGAAGAAAGTAGTCTTTTTTTAGAATGTAATTATTTGGTTATCATCCCCTTATAACTTGTTGTTCTTTTGTATAGAATCAACAGTTTTGGACCCAAATAGTGTTTAGATATTAAAATCGAATACGAACTTGAGCTTTTACATCTGTTCGTGTATTTCCAAGCGAGGCTTCATTGCCATTGCCCACTTCATCCAAATTGTCATAAGTTGTACGGGCATAACGTCCCCACAAAGTAATATTTTTGCTCAAGTTGTAACGTAGGTTAAAGTAAAAACGACGTCCTCTATTGTTAAAAGGAGGAATGCTAAAAAAGTATAGCACATCTTTTTCATAGGCATAAATACGGGCATCCCAAGATTCTATATCAAAAAAGGCGTAACGGGTATTGAAAGATACAGGTGACGAAAGTGGTTGATAAGACAATTCTTGGTAGACCATATAACCTCTTTGTTTGTCCAATACGCCATCCTCAAAACTGCTCAATTGAACCCGACTTTTCAGAGTAACCGCCTTGTTCAATTTGTAACGCAAATCCAAACGATAACGGGTACGTTTGTGGGCATAGACATAGTCTGCATTGGCATCCAAGGCATCCTCTGCATCACTGGTTAAATTTCGTCCCTCTGTCTTGGTATCAAATCGGCCATAAATGACCAAGCTCCTAGAAGGCTTATAGGTTACCTGAATCAATTTCTCATGCCCCCATGAAGGACCATCTATTCTAAAACGCAACCAAGGGTGCTTGTACAAATCCGAATAAGCCTGTATGGTCCAAACCTTAGAAGGTTTGATTTGTAGACCTGTAAAAATACCTGTCTCATTGTTGGGGGTAGATGACTCCATAAAAGGATCACCAAACAAGGATTGAAACTCTGGTTCAAAGTGTCTAAACAATATAGAAGCATCTACAGTAGGGTGCAAACTCAACAACGCACCATTCAAAGTCGCCCATCCAATTTGTCCATTCATATCATTGCTCAAAGCAGTCTCTCCAAAAAAGTTGATATTGCCTACCAAATACCGATAATGAGCACTGATGTTCAAATGTTGTTCTCCCTTAAAACGGAATAAATTGTATGGATCGGTACCAAATACATCTAAATTGACTCCGTTCTCGAATTGGGTATAAATACTAGAAATGCCTGCTACCAATTTCTTACCTCTATAGGTCAAATCTCCACCCGCATTGATTTGGGTATTGGCATGTTTTTTATCAATTTCTGCTTGTGTTCGATGCAAACCATCCTCAATGATGTTGCCCGATTCGGTTGCCACCGTAGTAGAAACCACAATCAAACCAATTTCTTCCAGTGTGTCTCGTTCAATTAAATTGTCTACATTTTTGTAGGAGACAAAACCCGTTAAATCTATCTTCTTGCTTAGTTCAGCCGTAGCTGCTAGTCCTCTAAAAAAACGATATTCATTGACAGAAGTATAAGGATTGATGACCGCTCCTTGTCTTTTGATGCCTTCTATATAAGGAGACTTGCCCACTCCTACATCTGTCCAAGCAGTCAAGCCCTGACCCAGACGTAAATGATAGTCTCCAATTGCGACACTTTTAAAAGGTCCAACATCTTTTACAAACAAATGCGCTGAATAATAGTCAAATCCTTGTGATTGAGACCCCTTAAAAAACTCCTCCCCTGCATCTTTTTCTGCCGTCAATCCATAGCTTATTTTTTGTCCATATTTATGACGGTAACGCAAGTACAATTTGTGTTGACTACCCAAATAAGGTGTTTCCTCTTCCCCCTCAGCATTCAATCTTGGAATATAGCCTCTCTGTTCTTCCAATACCTTGCCATAACGAATAAAGAGTTCATGCTTGCCACCAAACAACAATTTGCCCAAAGGCACATTAAAATCTCCAATGTCTCCTTTGATTTTGACAAAGGGCAATACCTTTCTAATGGTATTCAAATCCCATTTAGGGATGGCTTGCAATTCATACTTGTTGATGATTTTACCAACCTCCTCTCTATACTGAATCAAGCTATTGATTTGGCGTTCAGTCAGCAAACCTGCATTGCCCAAAACAGCTAGTTTATCTGCACTCGCCTTATTAAGGTCTATTTTGTTATCGTACAAATCAGATAGCAACTCAAAATAGGTGTCATTGTTGGCAATGGTTTCATTGTCTTCTGCCAGCAACTCAATGATGTTTTGAATTTCTTCGATTTCATCATCTTTGAGTTTTTGAGCTTGTGCATTTTGTAGACAGCATACTAGACCAATGCTCAAGAATGTGAGCATTGTCCACACACGACCTCCCCACTTGTTCAATATGTTATTCTTCTTCAGGAACCTCATTTTTTGTAGTAGTTTGTCTATTGAAAGAAATGGTCAAAGAAGGCGTATGTCCCAAAACAGGATGAAAACGATTGCCTATATCAATACGCAGTGGATTTAGATTGACGCCCACTCCAGCCGTAAAGTAAGCAAGGTCCGTTCCAAAACGACCATCTATCAAAGCAGAAGGAACAGTAGAGAAGCCTGCTCGTAAAATTAATTTTTCCAAAATACTGTATTCAATTCCACCATTGAATCCCGCTGGATGATGAAAAGATTTTACCGTTTCCAAATAAATTCCAACTTGCTCAGAGGGGATATAAGAAAAACCAAACTTAAAAGCAGAAAACAACAAATCTTCTTCTTGATCGGTGGTTTGTAGATTAAAAGGATTAAAGATATGAGCCGCCGCTGCTATACGGTCATTGAGTTGGTATTGCAAACCCAAGCCAAAGGTGATAGCAGACTTACTCCCAAACTCAGGAATGTTCAAATTGATAAAGTCAAATTCGGCACCAATGTTGAGTTTGTCTTCAAACAATTTTCGACCATAGGCCAAAACTGCTCTCTGGGTATTGTAGTCTTCCAAACCATAGTAATTGACCCCAATACCAAAGGTCCCAGAACGGGTAGGGATTGCCGCACTCAGCACAAGCGCATTGAGTTCCGTCAACAAGAAACGATTTTCGATGCCCACACCCGCAGAGATTTGTTCAATGTCTGCCAAACCTGCTTGATTGGTAAAGACAGAAAAAGCATCAGAATGGGTACTGGCAGCATTGCCCAAGGCGGCTGCCCTTGCCCCATAAGTTTCAGGCACATTTTGGGCAGTCAAAGCAAGCGATGCCGAAAGAAAAATTAATATATAAAAAAATGTTTTGTTCATAAGGGATATAGTGATCTAGTATTTTTCATGCAAAATGGGGTCTAAAATACAGAAATTAATAGGATTGCCCCACAAACAAGCTGTTAATTTTTGTGTATTTGTATCCAAGCATCAAAATCCCACCAAATCTGTCCCCGTAGAGACACACGGTCATGCCGTCGGAACCCAAAACGGAACAGCCACCAAATGTAGGGGCAACCCTATATGTCTGCCCGAATCGAAAACGGGCGCAAATGAACCCAAAACGGATGTATCGTAGGGGCAGGTTTTATGCCTGCCCGAACCGAAAACAGGCGCAAATAAACCAAAAACAGGCGTATCGTAGGGGCAGGTTTTATGCCTGCCCGAACCAAAAACGGGCACAAATGAACCAAAAACGGGCGTATCGTAGGGGCAGGTTTTATGCCTGCCCGAACCAAAAACGGGAGCAAATGAACAAAAAACAGGCGTATCGTAGGGGCAGGTTTTATGCCTGCCCGAACCGAAAACGGAACAGGCACCAAACGTAGGGACATCCCTAGCGGATGCCCGAACCAAAA
>JAHDIA010000137.1:9804-11108 GCA_020631035.1 Chitinophagales bacterium
GAACAAAAAACAGGCGTATCGTAGGGGCAGGTTTTATGCCTGCCCGAACCGAAAACGGAACAGGCACCAAACGTAGGGGCAGACCTGTGTGTCTGCCCGAACCGAAAACGGGCGCAAATGAACCGAAAACAGGCGCAAATAAACAAACAACAGAACAGGAAACATAAGAAAACAAACAGCACAAGCCAAGCATGAAGCGGAAAGACAAAAGAACCGACAACACACCCCCAGAACCGATACTACGCCCGATAGTAATGGATATTGCGACATTATGTGATGAAGCTGTAGAAACGCAATGATTGCGTCTACCCGAACCACATAGAACAAAATGGTCAATTACCCAATGTCGCAATAGAAATGGATAGCGGGGACACACTATACAAACGAAGCCAAAAACGTTCCGTCCAAATCAAAAAAATCAATCAAAAAATCAGAATCTACGTACAAAGAAGTATTTTTGAACAAAAATCCAAAAGGACATTAAACACAAACAATATATTATGAGTGCAACTACGGAAAAATACCTACTCGACAACAAAGACCGCTTTTTAGAAGAACTATTAGAATTGCTACGCATTCCTTCAGTCAGTGCCGACCCCAAATTTAAGGACGATGTGGTTCGAGCAGCAGAATATGTGAAACAAAAATTGATAGACGCAGGAGCAGACAATGTCGAATTGTGCCAAACGGCAGGGTATCCGATAGTGTATGGAGAAAAATTAACCGACCCCAATTTGCCAACCGTTTTGGTGTATGGTCATTATGACGTACAACCAGCAGATCCCTACGAATTATGGGATTCGCCCCCCTTCGAGCCAGTCATCAAAGACGGCAAAATTTATGCAAGAGGAGCCTGTGACGACAAAGGGCAATTTTATATGCACATCAAAGCATTTGAAGCCATGATGTCAAACGGTGGCGTACCTTGCAATGTCAAATTTATGATCGAAGGCGAAGAAGAAGTCGGTTCCGATAATTTAGAACCTTTCGTAAGAGCCAATCAAGACAAACTCAAATGCGATGTAGTCTTAATTTCGGATACTTCAATGATTGCCAATGATGTGCCCTCGATTACAACAGGTTTGCGTGGATTGAGCTATGTAGAGGTAGAAGTGGTTGGACCAAACAGAGACTTGCATTCAGGAGTGTATGGTGGTGCGGTTGCCAATCCCATCAATATCTTGTCGCAAATGATTGCCTCAATGCACGACGAAAACGGACACATCACCATCCCAGGATTTTACGATGATGTAGCAGAATTGAGCGAGGCAGAAAGAGCAGAAATGGCCAAAGCGCCCTTCGAT
>JAHDIA010000138.1:0-2338 GCA_020631035.1 Chitinophagales bacterium
AAGCAAGTAGCAGTGAACAGCAGGGAGCCGACATCGTTTGAAAGACTTAAACGTTCCGTCCTAAATTTAAAAAATAAATTTAAGCATAATACCGATAATTGGGATCGTCTTTGTAGGCAGAGTCCATATGAACCAGAGCGTCGAGTAGGTAGCTAAACAATTGGAATAGGTGAAAAAGATCGTCCTTGTCCTTCATTACGCCCCTTGCCTCAAAGTAGAGTTGGTTGACATCGGGAGGCAATCCCATTGTCAAGAAATTGTAGGTGTCGTGTTGGATTGCGACCCTTATTCGAGGTTGTTTGGTAATGAGGTTTTTGACTTCTTTGTAATGGAACAATTCGTCAACTTTTTGCACGCTATTGCCTTTGATGATGTAGTGTTCGTCGAAATAGGGATCGCCAATTTCAATGTCTTGCATTCCCAACAAACTGCCCAATGAGCTAAAAGCAGTGGCATCGTACAATTGAAAAAAGAAATTGTCTTTGTTGAGAAAAGGGGCACGCATACGGGTATAGGTCGTGCGATTTTTGTTGCCGCCTTTGGTAAATGTATCCAAAATAATTTCCCAACTATCGTGCTGGTAAATGAGGGCGTCGGGGGCAAAGAAGCCGCCATCTACAAAATGCCCACCTATGTAATTGGCTATTTGTTGCCAGATTTCGTCTTTGGAAGTCCAAAATGTATTGCTAAAAAAGTCCATGGTGTAAATTTAGTAAAAATTGTGTAATTGGGTGATAGTCGATGGTCCATAGTCGATAGTCGATAGTCGATAGTCCATAGTCGATAGTCCATAGTCGATAGTCGATAGTCCATAGTCGATGGTCCATATTATGGTTTCTGTTCATTGTTGATTGGGTAATTGAGTGATTGTGTGATTGGACCTTTAATACTTTAATTCTCTAAGTCTGAAAGTAAGCGAAAATTGGGAGCTTTGGGGTACGCAATGTTAAGTTTAACCAATTGGTCGAGCAATAGAGTATAGAGTTTGAAAAGATAAAAAATATCTTGTTTGTTGGTAAGGACAGTAGGTAGTTTGGTATGTATTTGGCTTACTTGTGCATTGATCTGATTTGTAGGAGTAAGTATGTGTTTGTATGATTTGAAATGAATATGAGGTTGCCCTAAAATGTCAAGGAGGTATAGTATGTCTTTGGTTGAAATGAGACTGTTTAATAATGAAATATATTTTGGATTATAGGGAGATTTTTTCATTTCTGGGTATATTCTTTCTTTATAACCTATTATTTTTTTATAAGGATTGTATCTGTTCAGGATTCATTTCTATATGAAAATTTTGTTTGGGAATATAATGGGTTTTGAAATGTGTATAGTCGATGATAGACTGTTTGCTTTCTTCTATGGGAAGATATTCTTCATTGTACATAACAATTTCCCAACCATAGTGTTGATAGCTTAAAGCAAAAGTCCTATACTGTTTTAATTGAATGAACGTCCCCGCAATGTATTGGGCGAGTTCAGACCAAACTTTTTTTTGTGTGCTAACATCTTTATATAAACGCATAAATTTTAGAGTAGTTTTAATTTATAAATTCATTTTATCGGCTATTTTAGACCATACTTCTTTTTGTTCTGTTATCTGATTGGCTGAACGCATTCGATTTTGAAAACTCATCTAATTATATTTAGTTGATTTCGGTTTTTAATGACTTTTTGAATGCTTGAAATGATGTTAAAGGCTGGAGCTTTTCGGTGTGCCACTCCAATATTGACCAAGCGGTCGAGTAGGAGGGTGTAGAGTTTGAACAAATAGAACATCTGTTTGGGATACAATAAAATATCATTGAAGGTTGAAATAATTTTCATAGAGTCGTTGGTGTTTAAGAAAGAACTAACTTTTGTATTGTTTTCGATGGTCACATTGAAACTGTAGATTAGGCGCATAAGCTGACGGATGTCTTGGGTAGAAAAAAGCTGTTGCAAAACGGCTTTATTATTGGAACTTATCAGACAGGCATCGTCTATTTTTCTATCCCCAATTTCTAGGTCTTGTCTTCTTAGTAAATTATTGATGAGTTTAGGAGTATTTGTTTCTTCAAATTTACAAACAAAAGGAGTTTTGTTTTCATAAACTGTTTGTATAGTGGTGGTACTAAAAACTCCCGAAAGATCCTTTTCATCATTGTACATTACAATTCTCCAATCATAGTGCTTGTAAACAATGGCAAAACGTCGGCTAGTATTTAATTTGAGAAACTCCCCACCAATGTATTGAGCCAGTTCGGACCAGACTTTTTTTTGTTCGTTGATTTCGTTATAGGTACGCATAGGTTTGTTTGGAGTGTTTTGCAAATATAAAGATTACCGAAGATGAGATAGT
>JAHDIA010000138.1:2348-6151 GCA_020631035.1 Chitinophagales bacterium
AGTACTTTATAGGGAGTCTTATGCCGATGTGCTGTCCCAACAATGACCAATTGGTCTAGTAGGAGCGAATGCAGTTTGAAGAGGTAGAAAATGTGTTTTTTATTCATTATAACATCTTCGTATACAGAGGTGATTTGCATTGTACTTTTGTCATCAATGGCAAGCATTTCCTTTTTGTATTTATTGATGTTGATGTTTAAACTGGGTATTTGACCAATTAAATGACGAATATTCAAAGGGGATAAAAGTTTTTTGGTCATATCGGTATCATTGGATTGGATGAGGTATTGGGCGTCTATATCTCCATAGCCAATTTCGATGTCTTGTTTGCCTAATAAATTGTTGATAATTTTGGGAGCCGTTGTTTCTTTGACCTTTAGTTGGAAAGGGGTTTTGTTGCGATATAAAGTATAGATATAGCTTTTGTTGGAAAGCTGTCCTGCTTTTACATCTTTTTCCTCATTGTACATAAAGATTTCCCAATCATAATGTTCGTAAGCAATGGCGTAAGATCGGTGTGCTTTTAGGTCAATAAATTTCCCTCCAATGTATTGGGCCAGTTCAGACCAGATTTTTTTTTGTTCGTAGACTTCGTTGTAGAGACGCATGTGTTTAGTTAATTTTTTTATTGATTGGTATCTTGTTCTAAAATAGAGAAAGCTGGTGCTTTGGCATAGGCGACATCTATTTTGACCAATTGATCCAGTATCAAGGTAAACAATTTAAAGAGGTAAAACAATTGTTTGGGGTCAGAAATGATTTTTGGTTTTTCAAAATAGAGCTGGTCGGCATAATTCATTTGTGGAGGATTGCTATCGTCTTCAAAATAAAAGGTGTGGGCATATTGTTGAATCGTGATGTCAATTTGAGGTATTTGTTTAATGAGGTATTTAATATCGCTTTGTGCAAATAAAGTGCTAACGAGTGTTGGGCTGTTGGAACTGATGATGTACTTGGAGTCAAAATGTTTGTCGCCAATAATGTGGTCTGTTTTCCCTCTAAATTGTTCTACATAGCCCAAACTTTCTCCTTCGTAAATGTGGAATGTAAAATCTACTTTTGACATAAATGGCATACAAATACGGGTAAAGATACTACTGAGGGCATAAGTATCCATATATACTTCCCAATCGTAGTGTTTGTACAAAATCGCAAAAGAGGCCGCTTCATATTGAAAAAACTGTCCAGCAATGTATCTTGAAAAATTGATCCAATAAGGACGGTGTTGACTATATAAGAGATTGTGCAGCATTTAAGTTGATTTTTTTATTTTTATGGGCGACTCTCCTCGTTTCAGACGAGTTTGGCTGCGGTTCGACGATTCGATTTACCTTGCATGCTTTGTCAGTACAGCACACTTATCCATCCTCCTACGCCACGCTTCAATAAAACTTACACTTACAATACATCAAATCCTGGGTTTTCGTTCAAAGCAACTTCCAATTTGACCAATTCATCTATTACCAAACTAAACAGTTTAAATAAATAAAAAATCTGTTCTTTATTTTTGAGCACACCTAGAGTCGAATAATACAATTGATCGGTATAATACCTTGGTACAGGATCAATGTCCTCTGCAAAATAAATAGGATATGCTTCATTTTGCAAATTTAAATTTAATCTTTTTATCATCAACATAGTCTCTCGGATTTCGATAGAGCTAAAAATAGAGCGAACAAAATCTGCTTCATTGCTGACAATGGTATACGTTTTGTCAAATGTGACATCGCCTGTCACTACTTTTTGTCGATTCAAAAAACCACTAATAGAAGACAATAAGCCAGACGAAAGCTCAAAATAAAAATCCCCATTGTTGATAAAAGGCAGTCGTATTCGTGTGTAGCGGTTCTTGTTTTTGTCTATGGGGGCATCCATCATAATTTCCCACTTTTTGTGGTGGTAGAGAATGACATTGTCGAGAGGATTGGTGTATTGTATATATTCTGCTCCGATGTAGTAAGCGATTTTGTCCCAGGCTTCCGCCTGAGAGTCACCAAATATTTTGTTTAAGAAAGTCATTGTGTTGTTATGTTTGTTTTAAGAACCTGTCTGAAAACCTATTCTGAAGTTGAGACAGAAGTATTTTTGGTTAGGATAAGGCACAAAAAACGGAGTTATGCAGCGCATAATGAGTATTTTTGTAACGAAATCCCTAGCCAAAAAGACGAGGTCGCAGACCAGCAAGGGGTTTTCAGACAGGTTCTAAGATGCATCTACCAAAGTAATGTCGGGAGCAATCGCTTCGGCGGCTCCTATACTGACCATTTGATCTATTAGACAAGTAAAGAGTTTGAAAATGTAAAACAGTTGATTGAAATCACTAATAATATGGTCTGTTTCAAAGTATAGATTGTTAAAATAGTAATGGGTAATATTTCCATTTACATCCACCTCTTCAATAAGGTAGTTTTGCTTTATTTTTAAGTTCAATCCAATAATCTTATAACAGAGTTCTTTTATCTTATCATTGTTTAATAGTTCCTTAATCAATGTAGTATCATTGACAATGACGATATAATTTGCATCAAATTTCTCATCTCCAATGATGCGGTCTTTTTTGCCTTTTAATTTACTAAGAGGACCCAAACGTTTTCCTTCGTAAATATGAAATTCAAATTCTTTTTTTGGAATGAATGGCATACAAACTTGGGTGCCTAATATTGGCGTTTCCATCCAATTAGTATTAGCTTTGTCATCTTCATCTTGACTGCTTATTAAAGCTTTCCATATGCTATCAGGTTTACGAAAGGTATCCATCATAATTTGCCAGTCATAATGTTTATATAAAATACCATAAGAGTACTCACCCAAATGAAAAAAGTTTGCCCCAATGTATTTGGCAAAGTCTATCCAATCATATTTTCCTTCAAAATACATAGTGTTTTTGTGTTTAGTCGTTTAAATCTTCATCAACCAAAGTGATGTCTGGTGCAATTGCTTCAGCGGCTCCTATACTGACCAATTGGTCCATTAAATACGTAAGGAGTTTAAAGATGTGAAATAATTCTGTTGTATCAATGATGAGGTACTCTTTTTTAAAGGATAAACTGTGAAAAAAATCAACGAAAACCTGGCCATTTATCTCAACTTGATCTGTATTAAATATTTGTTTCTTAATTTTTAAGTTGGCTTGAGGAATCTTATAGAAAAGTTCTTTTATTTCCTTCTTGTCCAACAATGCATTGACCATCTTAACATCATTGAGGAGGAGGATGTATTTGGAGTCAAATTGTTTGTCTCCAATAAGGTGGTCTTTCTCCCCCTTTAATTTACTAAAAGTGCCTAAGCGTTTTCCTTCGTAAATATGAAAAACAAATTCAGTTTTGGGAATAAATGGCATGTGAATTTGAGTGCCATATAAGCTGTCTTTTGTTCGATAGGTCTCCATTAAAATTTGCCAATTGTAATGCTTGTACAAAACGCCATAACCATAATGGAAAGAACTTAAGTGAAGAAATTCTGCTCCGATGTACTGGGCAAAGTCTATCCAACTATTTCTATGTTTGTCATGAATCTCCATAGTTTAATGTTTGTTTATTTCTAGTAATGAAAATGGCGGAGCATCGGAAAAGGCTATATCCATTTTGACCAATTCATCTATTATCAATGTAAACAATTTAAAAAGGTAAAACAATTGTTTTAGGTCTGTGATGATTTTAGGTTGAATAAAGTATAGTTGATCAGCATAGTGCCATTTAGGCATTTCACTACCATCATCGTAATAAAATGGGTATTTACATTGATTGATACAGATATTGATATAAGGTATATTGTAGAGGGATTGTTTGATTTCAGATTGCATA
>JAHDIA010000138.1:6161-11058 GCA_020631035.1 Chitinophagales bacterium
ACAAGTTCTTGTTTATTGGATTCAATTATGTAATTGGAGTCTAGTTTTTCATCACCAACAATGAGGTCTTTTCTACCTTTGATTTTAGGTACAAGACCTAGTCTTTTTCCTTCATAAATATGAAACTCAAAATCTACCTTTGATAGAAATGGCATATAAATATGAGTATAATATGCTTCCTCTCCACTATAATGATCCATCATAATCTCCCAATCATAGTGTTTGTATATAAGCTTCTTTTCGTTTTTGTTAGACTCTATATAATCAGCTCCAATATATTGGGCAAAACCCATCCACGAATCTCTATGTATATCATTAGTTGACATTGTATTGTTTGTTTAAAATTTAATCAATCCAAAAGTTCAAAACCAGGGTTGTCATTGTATACTGCATCTATTTTAAGCAATTGGTCGATAATCAAACTAAACAATTTGAACAGATAAAACAATTGGTCTTTGTCTTTGAGAACTCCCACCCTTGAATAGTACAATTGGTCGGCATAGTATTCGGGTATGGGATCAATGGCATCGGGCGCACAAACGGGATAAACCTCTTTTTGAACTTCTACATTCAAACTCTTAATCATTTGGGAAAGTTCTCGGATTTCGCTAGAGGCAAATACTTGCTTGATGGGTGCCTTTTTGTTGCATTTGATGACGAATTTTTTATCGAATGCTTTGTCTCCTGTACGAATATTGCTCAGACCCAATAAATTCTCTATGGAAAAAAGGGATTCTTCGTACAAATGAAAATAACACTCACTTTTGCTGAGAAAAGGTAGCCGCATTTGGGTATAACGGGTATTGTTTATTATAGTGGTATCTAAGGCAATTTCCCACTGTTTGTGTTTGTACAAAATGGTATTGTCTTTTGGGTTCTCGTAGCGAACGTAAGAAGCTCCAATGTATTTTGCCAGTTGGGACCATACTTCCTCTTGGGTGTTGCCAAATAAATTTTTTAAAAAGTCCATGTGTTAGTTGTTATCATTTATCACATATAAATCAAGCAATCCGTCCAGTACATAAGTGAAAAACTGAAACAGTTGAAACAGTTTGGTAGAATCGGCTTCAAAACCCAATACTTCAAAATAGACATTCCTTTCCACTTTTAGAGAAGCCTTGTCAGTTGAAGGATCAAAAAACAAAAACTGAAAATCCTCATATGCGAGTAGCAAGTCTTTTACATTCTTATAATCAATCAATTGTTGAATGTATGTTTTGTTATTGCTTTTTACAGCGATTTCAGTATCCAAAATACTGGCTAAATGTATAAAAGGTAAATCAGTTGGATAAATAAGCGTTGGAAACAAATTGCGATTGTATATGTGAAAGTCAAAAGGATACTTTAAAGAAACAGGAACTTGAATACGAGTTACAATCTGTTTTTCCCATCCATCGTATCGTTCATATACATACAATTGCATTTGCCAATGATGGTGCTGGTATACTATTACAGAGTCTAAAGGCTTTTCACCAAGTACCAAAGAGCCTCCAATGTATTTTGCTACATACTCCCAAGAAGACTGGAAATCCTCAAAGGCAATGGGTTTGCCCCACATTATGTTTTTCCATAGACTCATATTTTCTTATAACTTGCCAATATCTGTTTTTATACCATAAATTAAATCAAAATATTCCAAACCGTCCAACAAATGAGTAAACAATAAAAAAAGCTGAAATAGTTTCAATGGTGAATCCAAATCATCTTTGGTTTCAAACACAAGCTTACTGATTTTTATAGACTCAATATTGCTTTGGATATTAGTGTTCGAAAGATACAAATGAAAATTATGGTGTGTCACCAATAAGGGCTCAATTTTTCCATAATTAATCAATCTAATCAGTTGTTGTTTGTAGTTGCACCTCGCTGTCCAAATTTTATTTTGCAAACCACTTAATGAAAACTGCTGTAAGCGTTTCTGTACAAGCATATTGACAACATTACTAGTGTACAACTGAAAGTCCAAAGTCGTTTTTTGTACAATGCCTACTTCCATTCGTGCAAATTGAGCCTTTTTCCGAACTTTGCCTACCAATGGCATCTCCAATTTAATCGGCCAATATTTATGCTCATAAAGAATCGAATGACTTTTGCCATTTGGGGACATTGTATATTGTCCGCCAATGTATCTTGCCAAAGTCTCCCATATGGATTCGTGCCAATGCTTGGGGAGCCAACTGTCCAACGAAATATGGTACTTAGAAATGGCATTCAAACTGTTCTGGCTAATGACCAATTGCCCCAAGTCCTCCAACTTATTCAATAACAAAACCATTAAAAGATACAGATCATACAACACCCTATGGTCTGTTATAAATTCACCAATGATAATTGTTATTTTACTATTGTAAGCATAATTGACTTTCTCCTGGGCATCTATTGAGAACTTTACAACATTTAACCTCAACAAAACTTCTTTGATGTCCTCATCATTAAATATGCCATACATATTAAACGAACTATTAGGCTGGACAATGGGTGTTTTTGTTTGCAATATATGGTATATCGTTTCCTTAGAAAGTGAAATGCCTTTGTGTGCTCTCAATTGTATATCCGTAGCAATCTGCGTAAAACCTCCCTGTTGCGAATTGTACTTCCCCGAAATGGTCAATACCCAATCTTTAAAAGGAATAACAATATCACCTTTTTTTGTATGATAACCCCCCTTCATTAATCTAGAGAATTCCGACCAATGATAACGTTTATTGCCATATAGTATCCTACTAAAAAGAGACATTTTTTAAATTAAAATTATCTATAAAGTTAAAGCCAAAAACCACGATAAACATAAGAACCCAAATCACCAACTCACAATTCACAATTTATACCGATACCCTGGAGTCGTATCATAAATCCCCGCCACAGCAACCAAGCCATCCAAAAGATAGCTAAACAACTGAAACAGATGAAACAATTCCTGTTGGTCTTCAATACTTGTTTTGGTTTCAAAATACAATTCATGTACACCACGCATATTGTGGTCACCAATATTGCGTTCCACCAAATACAACTGAAAACTTTTCTCTCCCATTCCCTGTATCAAAGCCTTAATTTCCTTAAACTGAACCAACTTCTTCAACTTCCCTCTATTATTGGTTTGCGCAACAAATTTATTCCCCAATACATTTTTATCTACAATATTCGCAAAGCGAGTCAAAGGCACATTGTGTACCTGCGCCTTGGCCGAAAAAATCCGAAAGAAAAACAAATCCCTAAGCAACAAAGGCACACGCATACGGGTATATGTATAAGTCTTTCTTCTTTCTTTAACCTCATAAGTATCCAACAAAATCTGCCAGTGCCGATGTTGGTACAAAATACAATCACTCCGTCTATACGTCCCCTTTATAAATTGCCCACCAATATAAGCCGCCAATACCTGCCAAACCTCCTCCCTTGAACGACTATTCGCCCCCATTTTCTCTTTCGCAACAGGCTGTCCCTTGGTATCCACCGCATTGTTAACATTGGTCACCCTAGTAGCCACCCCAATATCCACCAAACGATCCAGCACCATCCCAAACAATTTAAATAAATGCACCAACAAAGCATCATCCATAATCAAACCCTCACCCACCAAACGAAGCTGATACATATCCCTCGCCAACTTAGCTCCTTTCAACTGAGAGCCCTTTATCAACTTAAAATCCACAAAATACAAAGTCGCAATCATCCGTTTAAGCGCATTGTCTTTCAACAAAGCCTTGATCTTATCCCGTTCATTCGCATTCACCACAAATTCCGCATCAAAATCCTCTTCCCCCACCAAAAAATCAATCAACCTAGGAATCCGCTTCCCCAAATACTCATAAGTCCCCTCCCGAAAAACATTAAAAGTAAACTTAGTCCGAGCCTTAAACAAAACCGTCAACTTATAAAAATCATCCAATCTAATTTCCCCATCCGTATAGCCTTTCGCCCCCGACAACACCAACTCCCAATCCCGATAAGGCACCCTCAACTCACTCACTCCAAACATTCCCCCATCCACAAACTTCCCCTCATTTTTCCGAGCATAAGTTGCCCAAACCGCATTCCGCCTATGTACATTATTGGTAATCATTTTACATCACAATTTTAATCTATTATTTTTTATAGGAGCAAATGTGTCTTCCTCCGTCGCTACTTATTTGCCTGCTATCCGCTTTTACAAGGTAACCGCTACTATCAGGGCTATTTTATTTCGTTCACCCTCCTTAACTATACAGCATTCCTTTTAAATATCAATGAATTTTTGTCTTTTTTTGTTCCCATTTTAATAAAGATACAGTCCCATAATTTCTTTGTCCCTTTGTGGTTAAAAGATACAATACCACTCGCAACCCTTTGTACTCTTTGTCCCTTTGTAGTTAAAAGATACAACACCACCCGCAACCCTTTGTGCTCTTTGTCCCTTTGTGGTTTAAAACGGCAACACCACCCGCAACCCTTTGTGCTCTTTGTGGTTAAAAAAGTCAGCACCACTAAACCCACTCTTTACACCCCAAAACTTGCATTCCCCCCAAATTGCATTGTATAAATATAAAAGAAATACCGAAAAACATGCCAACAAGCAAATCATACCTAAACGCCCTAACCTACGAAATAAACGGAGCAGCCATCGAAGTCCACAAACAACTCGGACCAGGTCTCCTAGAAAGCATCTACCATGAATGTATGGCCTGCGAACTATCCACAAGAGGCATCTATTACAAATCCGAACTTATCGTTCCCGTCCAATACAAAGACATACACATAGATGCCAGACTAAGATGCGACTTCTTCATTGAAAACATCATCACAGTCGAATTAAAATCTGTAATTGTAATACATCCCGTCCACAAAGCACAACTACTGAGTTACATGAAACTATTAAAATCACCCAAAGGCATACTGCTTAATTTCAATGTAGCAAATC
>JAHDIA010000139.1 GCA_020631035.1 Chitinophagales bacterium
AAACCTATGAATTCGATTGAGGGATTTTTGGGGAGCTGCGAGTGTACAAACAATGTCGGCATATACAAAAGGATGGTCTTGCTCCTCCTCTGTCATACCACTAGGAATGTCCAAAGAGATACAAGGACAAAGGTATTGGTTGACCTCTAGTATACGGTAAATAAATTTATCGGGTAAGGGCAATCTTTGGGAAGTTCCAAAGTAAGCATCTATAAACAAATCGGGTTCACTAGAACGTCCAATATTGGCTCCAAAAGCAATGGCTCGATTTGCCTGCTTCATAGGCAGTTCCCGCAACTGTATTTCGGGAATGTCTAAAAAAACATTGTAGCCCCAAGCAGCGAGGCGACGTGCCGCAACCAATCCACATGCGCCATTGTTTCCAAAGCCCACTCCTATTTCTATGGTGCTTTTGGCAGTGAGTTCCAATGCGGCCAGTCTTGCCAATTGATAGCCTGCATTTTCCATCATCAGTTCCACAGGCAGATGATATTTTTTTGCAGCATGATAGTCCAAACGCTTCATATCGTGAGCTGATAATGCTTTGTCATAGGAAAAATCTACAACTGGGAAATCGTTATGAGGTGTTTTCACCATAGTTTTACATAGGTTTTGAGAGAGGAATCGAAAGCCTACTTATATGTGCTCGCCAATGCGCTCTTCGTACAGTGCTTTGCTCTCAGAGATGGTATTGTTCAATTCTGCCATAATAGCGGGAATACGCGTCTCTATGCTCTTTAGTCCATCGGTAATCTCTGCAATTTGTCCAAGCGAAATGGCGACTTCTAGCCCCTTGATGATGTCCATGGCTTCGTCATGTAGTGTTCTCAACTTGGTAATGGCTTTTTCTGTTTTGGTCAAAGTAACCGCATAATCTCCTTTGGACTTGCTAAGAGCCTGACGCAATTCATTTTTCATGTTAACATCTCTCAAGCCCTCTGTTTGTCGGTCCATTGCACCAAACAAATTTTCGGCATCTGTTTTCAGATTTTCATATTCCTTGTATAGCGACTTGATGTTTTTATCAACCTTATTCCATTGTGAATACACCTGCTTAAACTCTTTGTCTTTGTTTTCAGCATTGGCAAGTGCTTCTTGTATGGTTCCTAATCTTTTGACACTTTCTTCTACTTTTTCATTTGTTTTCGTCTTTTGAGACTCAAAACCAGCAATTTGTGCCTTGAATTTCTTCTTGAATTTTGGTAAGTCTTCTGGTCCTTTGTAGCAAGAACTGACTACAAATAGAATCAAAACGAACAATGTAGATATTTTAAAAGATTGTTGTATGTACATATTTGGTGTTTTTCTATAATTGTAAGAAAGCAAATTTACACAAAAGTAACAAAGGTAGTTGGAAAAAAATGTGCAAATTTTTGTACTTGCCTCTTAGAGAGGCTAGCTTGAAACAAAATGCCTTACTCCACTCAAATATAAAAATTTCTTTTGTAATACAAACTTTATTAGAATTGGGGTTGGGTATATTATTGTGCAAGGTGTGTGGTTCATGGCTGCGTGTATACTGGTTAGCCAACGCATACTCAGTTCTTCGTACAAGCGTTCATCTTCCCGCAACATCCGACACTGCTTTGTCCTCCCCTCCTTATTCAATCATTATTTTGCTTAAAATGACCACTTTAAACGGCTATTCACCACACCATAAAAATCTTTGTTAAGTGGGAATGGAAGGGTTTGTTTGTCAGTTATTTGTGCCAATATCAAAAAATCAATGTTGTCAGATACAGAAATGGAGAGAGAAGGCGTCAAAAAGAAACTGCCATCAGAAAGGTTGATGATGCTTACCAAACTGCCTTGTACCAAAGGAGTAAGCGGATAAGAAAGGGCAACAAAAGCCGCCCAAGGATGCGTCCAAAGGTTTTGTGGTCCTAGAGCTTGGCCAGAAAATCCATTACTCAACACATTTTGTCCCATATTATCGGCACCATATTGATTGTAAAGCACCTCTGTTTGCACCAATAGCCCATTTTGAAAAGAATAATCCAACCCTAGAGAAGCGACCAGACCTGCTGTAGAATCTATTTGTTCTTTTTCAAAAAAGTAGGTCATTTCGCCCTTAAATCCCGCATCTTTGAGATTACCTGCCCAGCCAATGCCCACTGTGGGTTGTTGTTTGTACCAAGCTGTCAGTACTTGAAAATCGTAATTCCACTTGTTCCAAGCATAGCGTGCTCCGATAATGCTTTCTTCTTCAAAGTTTTGGTTGAGATTGATGACCAGTTCTGCCTCGGAAGTATAGTTGGGAAAGTAGCTCAACTTGACGGCATCGCTACCAGGACGTTCTTCATAGTCGAAATCGAGGTAGGAATAGGCATTGAACAAATCATTGGGATTCCAGACCCAGTTTTTGCCCCAATTGATGCGTTGGCGTCCCACTCTAAATTGCCATTTACCCTCGTATATTTCCAACCAAAAGCGATCGAGATGGGTATTGACTACCAAAGCTCGTCGGTCTACCAAAGTAGCAGCAACATTCCATAGGTTTTGTTGTGGCTGTAGTAGTTCACCATAGGACAAAGGAAAATTGGGCGTATTCGGGTCTGCATTGATGAATTCGATTAGGGGACGATTCGCCTCTATCAAATCGTTGAAAAACTTGGGAAAGCCACCATAAATCGCTTGATTTCTCAAGCCAAATGCCATTGTCACCTCATTATTTGGATAAAATGTAAAGTTTAGGCGGTTGTGTAAGCGATTTTCGAGTGTCAGATCCTCTACCCCATCAAAAAGATAGATAGATTGTAGGTTTTTGAGATAAGCTGTAAAAGAGTAATTTTTTTCTTGAGCAACAAGTAGCGGATTGAACATCAAAAAAATGAACCCAATTTGAAAAAGGTGTTTTACTTTCTGTCCTAATATTGTTACTGCCCCACTCATACTATTTATTTACTTTACGTCCTTTATTTATAAATATCCGATTCAATCTTACCATCGACCAAGTTAATGACCCGCTTGGCTCTTTGTACCACCCTTGAATCGTGGGTAGAAAAAATAAAGGTCATTCCTTCTTTTTCATTGAGGTCCTGCATAATGTCTAGCAGGATCTTGGCAGATTTGGAATCGAGATTGGCTGTTGGTTCATCGGCCAAAACAAATTGGGGTTTTGAGGCCAATGCCCTTGCAACAGCGACTCTTTGTTGTTGCCCACCAGAAAGCTCTGTTGGTCGGCTATTGAGTTTGTCTCCTAAACCCACAGACTCTAATAAACTAAGCGTACGTTGATCCCGTACTTGTTTGGGCTGATTTTGTAGCAACATAATGAACTCTACGTTCTCTTTGGCAGTTAATACAGGAATGAGGTTGTATGCCTGAAAAACAAAACCAATGTTTTGGAGTCGAAACTCAATGAGTTCATTATCAGATAAATCGTTGATGCGTGTACCAGCAATTTCGACTGTCCCTTCGCTTGGTTTGTCTAGTCCACCCAACAAATTGAGCAAGGTACTCTTACCTGAGCCAGAAGGTCCAACAATGGCCGAGAACTCTCCTTTTTTAAAACTGAGGTCTATACCTTGAACGGCATGTACAGGAACTTTATCAGGATTGTAGATTTTGTGCAGGTTTTTTAAACTAATTATTTCCATTTTTTGCCTAATGATATTTAGGTTAAAGGTACAAAAGAGCTTTCTATTACTTAACAAAAAAAAAGAACAAAACGTTTGACTTACCCCATATCATTTATTTGTTTTATATCTAACCAGCATTTATATATACAAAGTAACCTAAATGTGTGTTTCTACGTATTTTAAATTAGTCAAGCCTCCCCTCTTAGTATAGTAAGCCAAAAATTTAAACAATGGCGACATCACTAATGTAATGCTTAAATGAATCAGTCTATTTCAATTAAAGAACTGCCTTTGGGCAATGAACAAGATTTTATTCAATATGTTGAAAGCATCATTGAAGCTTCAAAGTTGAGTGTTGACAAATCTACTGAACAGCAGTTGCGTCTGCTATGTGAGGAATGCATTAAAAGAGAATTGAAAAATACTGAAATTTACTACAAATTACGACTGCGTCTCATTGGGATTGATGCTATGCTTGGGCGTTTTGATGAAGCTTCAAATGTCATTGAAGAAATATTGAACAATTGTAATGCGCCCTCTTTATTGTATTACAAGGGGCAAGCATTTTACATAATGGGTGCCATCAAGCACAATCAAAGCAAGTATACCGAATGTATTCATTATTCCAATAAAGCTTTAGAGATTTTTATTCCCCTAGAACAAAACGACCAATTGTGTACGGTTTTAAACAACAAAGCGGCATCAGAGGCACATCTAGGATTTTATGAAAAATCTTTGATTAGTTTTTACAAGGCTTACTCTTATGCAAAAAAAACCAATAAGACAGAGATTCAGTCTACCTTGTATTTCAATATTATCAGTATATTGATTCTTCAAAAACGACTTGACTTGGCAGAGAAAGAACTGAATAAATTTGATCAGTTTTTCACACAAAAGGCTGACAAGAAGGGAGATCATGGCATTATTTGGTATTATTTTGCCAAAGCTGAATATTTACAAGCAATCGATCAACATAAACAAAGCATTGAATACACCCAGCTTGCCTTAGAGCATATAGAAAAAAGCAAATACTATTTTCTCATTCCAGTTGCTACCCATATGGCAACAGAAGCTTATATAGAATTAAAAGACTATAAACAAGCATTTAATATCGCTACTCAAACTTTAGAGGTTGGCAAACAACACCAATCAACTGATGCCATTTTTAGAGCTTATACTGCATTTGCCAAAATATTAATTTCTGTACAAACAAATCAAACTAGTTTTTGGGACAAACCTATTTTAAATGAATTTGATGGAAAATTATCCAATTTAATTCAAAAGATAGAGGAAGTTGAAGGCACTCTTAATAGAGCTCCAGAAAAAGTAACTTTTTTCCGATTGTTGAGCCAATATTATAAAAAGATTGAAAATTATCAGCAAGCTTTAAAATATACTGAGAAGCTGCTTATTGAAGAAAGCAAAACCTATAAGATACAAACAAACGATACTATTTTTAGATTGCAAGAAGAATTTAGCAGCAAACAAAAAGAACAGGAAATTCAATTTCAACAACAACTTTTAGACAAACAAAAGCAAATCAATCAAAACCTTGAACGTTTTGCACATACTGTTTCTCATGATATGCGTGAGCCATTGAGGATGATTTCCAATTTTGGACAACTATTAAAGGAAGAACAAATTCTACTCAGTTCAAAAGAAAAAAAGCAATACTTAGAGTACATTATCAATTCTAGTAAACAATTGACCAAGCTGGTTAGAGATTTGTTAGAATATTCTAAATTAGATTTGACCAATACGGAGGCTCAAGCCATCAATTTAAAGAATATAATTGACATAGTATTGCTAAATTTAAAAGAAGGTATCGCACAAAGTAAAGCACAAATAAATTTACCTTCCGTTTTTCCAGATTTGAAAGTACATCCCGTCTTAATTATACAGTTATTCCAAAATTTGTTGCACAATGCTCTAAAGTTTGTTGAAACAGGTAAAATGCCTGTGATTTCACTAGAGATAAAAGAAGATGTTGCTGAAAAAACATATGTTTTTTCTGTAGTTGACAATGGAATTGGCATTCCAGAAAAAAACTTTGACAAATTGTTTAAAACTTTTTCTCGTTTACACAGCAAGAGTAAATATCCAGGCAGTGGAATTGGTTTAGCCTCTTGTAAAAAAGTAGTAGACTTTTATGAGGGTAAAATTTGGGTAACTTCTGAAGTCAACAAAGGTACAAGCTTCAATTTCACTTTACCCAAAACCAATGTACATTATTAAGCAAGTATTTGTTCTGTCCCATTCAATATTTGTGCATTTGAATGGCAAATTTCTGCCCCTCTGCTCATTTTTATAACACCACATTTTCAAAAAATAATTGGTCTCATTTTTGTTCAAAAGAAATTAATGCTTATCTTAATCTAAGAATGTAAAAGTTTTGTAAACATTGGAACCTCCTTATAAAAACATATTGAATGAAATAGAAAATTTGTTGAGCCAGAAAACTGTCTCTAATGTTCCTCAAATTATTGCTCAAGCTCAAGCCCTTTATGAGAAAGCTATAGACTATCATTTAGAGGCGCATAAACTTGTCATAGCATTACAATTGTTTATGATTAGATGGAAGCTGCTCAATGGTCTTGATGAAGGAGTTGAAAGCCTACTAATGCAAATCATTAAACAAAGCCAAAACAAAGAATACCTTACTTTAGAAGCGGATGCTTGGATGTTGCTCTGCTCACTTTATCAAACATTGGAAAATGCCCCAAAATGTATAGATTATAGTAACAAAGCTTACAAGCTTTACAATAATTTAGGATTAAATGACAAAAAATGTCAGAGTTTGACCATAATGGCTACAATGGAATCCAAGTTGGGCTATTATGAACAAGCTTTGGAACATTTTTTTATGGCTTATGATTGTACAGATATATCTGCCAATCCACAAAACACCTCCAAACCAATGCTTTTTTACAATATTGTGGGTATCCTAATAATGCAAAAAAGGTATGATTTGGCAGCGGAAGAACTGAAAAAGTTTGAGCATTATTACTACAATAAAAACTTTTCGAGTCCACTTCAAAAATTTTGGTTTTACTTGACTAAAATTGCTTACAACAATGAACTAAAAAACTTTGACAAATCTCTAGAGTTTTGTCAAACGGCTTTTGCTACTTTTGAAGACTCGCCCAAGTTGAGCATCTTTATCCCCAGCATCCATTATTATTATTCGGAAGCGACGGCAGCACTGAATCAATTTGAATTGTCCTTTGATAGTGTTTTGAAGATTTTGGATTATGCAGAAAAACAAAATGCACTTGAATTTTATTTAAGAGGCTATTATGTCTTGGCAAAAATATTTATGAGCAGTGATTCTGAAAAAAGTCGAAAACATTTTTGGGCACATCCTTCTCTTTCAAAATTCAATGGCAACTTAGCCAACTTAATTGAAGAAATAAAGCATATATCTAAAGGTTTAAATATTCCCGTACAGCAATTTCTAGTGTATGAATTGTTTATTGATTATTATGAGCAAACCAAAAACTATCAAGAAGCTTTTAAGTATTCTCAGCAACTTAGAAATTTAGAATCAGATGTATACAACATACAAAAAAATGATTTAATATTTAGGTTGCAAGAAGATTTCAATACAAAGCAAAAAGAACAGGAAATTCAATTTCAACAAAAAATGCTTACAAAGCAAAAGCAAATAAATTTAAATCTAGAACGTTTTGCACACACTGCTTCTCATGACATGCGGGAACCCCTAAGAATGATTTCTAATTTTGCACAATTGCTCAACAATGAACAATTCCCTGTTAATGAAAAAGAAAAAAAAGAATTTTTAGATTACATTGTTTCCTCTAGTCAACAATTGACCAAACTGATTAGAGATTTGTTGAAATACTCAACAATGTGTTTGAATACTGAAGAGACAAAAGAGATTAGCCTTAAACAAATACTAGATATTATTTTATTGAATTTAAAGGACAACATTTCAAAAAAAAATGCACAAATAGATATTCCTACCAACTTGCCCAAACTACATGCTCAAGCTAGTTTACTTATCCAGCTGTTTCAAAATATTTTTCACAATGCCATTAAATTTGTTGACACATCGAAACCAGTACAGGTGCATTTTCAAATCAAACAAAAAGGCACAGAACTCATCTATATGATTAAAGACAATGGTATTGGCATTGAAGCCCAGCATTTGGAAGAAATTTTCACTCCTTTTTCTCGGCTTCACAGCAAAAAAAATTACCCTGGCAGTGGTATTGGTTTGGCCTCTTGTAAAAAGGTAGTTCAATTTTATGGTGGAGAGATTTGGGTCGAATCTATTTTGGATCAAGGCAGTACTTTTTATTTTACATTACCTCAATGCAATCCTTCCTGGTAAATAAAATATATGAATCCATTTCTTCCATTTCATAGAGAGCGTTTGCCAATTAACGATAAGTGGCACAAGTTACTGGAATCCCTAAAACTGGCAACGGGTAAAAATCACAATCCTTTGGTTAAGTCCGAGGTGCGTAATTTTATCAGAGGATATGATTTGTATTTGTGGCGGAAAGCTTTTAAACTCAAAAAACCTATTTCCAAACCAGAACGCCTACAGGGAATATTGGTTGGGAAAAGAAAAAAGAAAAAAAATGAACATTATTTGTTGTTAAAATACCGTCCCAATATTATAAATTTTTTAATCATCATTATTTATTGGTGTCTTCTTTCAGCATTGATTTTTTACATTGTCAATGAATATAGAAGTTTTCAAACAATCAATCAGTATTTGCTTATATTGGGTGGTTTAATTTTGTTGTCCTACATAGGATATGTTAGAGCTTTGAACCGACGGATAAAAAAGCTAAGAGCTTGTATTCACGATATAATTTACAGATTGGATTATGACCCCAAACATCAAAAAAGTATCCATCAAATCGACAGCAAACGGCAGCTTAAAGCTTTGCGTTTGAGACGTACAAGGAATACATAAGTCAAGCTTTGTATTTAAAATCTCACAAAATTTTCTATAAGTTACAAAAAAGCCACGGAACTAGTTCCGTGGCTCCGAGTATTAACTCACCTATAAATTCATGCAATGATTTTCTTTTAAATTTATTGTTGTCTTATTTTGTCAATTACGGCCCTGTCACATCTACTGTAACTGGCAAGCAATTTTCTACTGGGCAACAAGGAGGAGGAGCATCATAGCTTGTCGCATCTTCGCAATTCACATCGGCTAAAGAAGTAGCTGTGATGGGAATGCCTGTTGTACCATCAGCAGGCAACCCTGACAAAGTAATGGTTTCTGTACCAGAACCATCGGGGGTAAAAGTTGTCCCATTGACATCTATGTCCCCACTGACATCTACATAGGAAATGGTTACATCAACATCAAAAGTTTGAGTTGTTGGATCACAAGGTCCTACAGTAATGTTATCTATCATAATTAAACAACAATACACAACATCTACCAAACCCACTATTGAATCTTCGCAACCTTCGGCATCAGTTACAATCACAACCTCACGATAAGTCAAGGTATCTGGGCTTAAAAAAGTAATGGTATCTGTAGTGGTAGAATCAACATCTTGCCATTGATACATATAAGGGGGAATACCACCACTTACTGAGGTAATGGTAATTTGCCCAATTTCACCAACACAAACAGTATCGCTGGTAATGTTAATGGCAAAGGGTTGACATACACAAGCATTGAATCCATCTACTCTAATGGCTTGGTCATCGCTGACTCCATTGGTTGCGCCATTGGCATCAGACCACCAAGAATAAACTCCTGCATTGGCTTGTTCATCTAATGCATCTTGAATACCATTGGAATATACCAAATACAAACAAGAAATGACTTCGTCTGATGAAATAGACACCTCACCATTGGTATCATTGGGGGACAAATCACCAAACTGGTTGGTATCATAATTGGCAATAGCTTGATCTATGGTAGGTGAATCGTTTACAGTTACACCTGTACCTGAGGGGGTAATGGTAATGTCTACTGTATCTCCATTCGCATCTAGAGCATAAGCAAGCAATTCGTCTTGAAAAGAGTTACCAGGTGTTTCATATATAGATACATTGTCTACTGTCCATTGAAAACCGTTGTAGTCAATATCTGACACTCTAAAATCTTCCATAAATACTGGATCAGAAAAACAAAATTCTAGAGTAACATTTTCGGTGTGATCTTGTGTATTGATAACCCAGGTCAAATAATCTGGTCCATAAGCTCCATTGGTTTCAGTCCATAGCGGACTACAATCTGAATCCCAAGGGTCAACAATGCTACCATTATTCAAAGGCCAACCATCTGCTTCTGTACTTCCAGGAAATGGATTACAACCCCCTGTTGGATCAAAAGGGTGACTACCTGCATCTCTAATATCTGACTCACTGTTTCTATTATCTGGATCAATTAAATTAACTGTAACAGTAATAGGGTCACCTTCAGTAGTAGTCATGCTGTAAGTATTGGCTTGGTCATCTGCATTCCAAGTTTGCCCTACTCCATTGACATCTGCCCAATTAAAAATTAAAGAAGAACAACCTGAAGGAACTACCCTTTCTTCACAAGCATAAACATTGCCATAGCGAATACCCAAGCTTTCACCTCCACCATCAAATCCACACACTTCAAAACGAACAGTCGCCACAGTTCCAATGTAAGAAGACAGATCATAATACACTATGTCTTGTCCTCCCGTGCTTCCATTAACAGAGCCCACCGTAGTAAAGGTAGCTCCACCATCACCAGAGACCTGAATATTCAAATCATCATTGCCTCCCCCTGTCATATCATATTCAACTGTTAAAATGGCACTGATATAATCTGGATTTGAAGTCAAATCAACTTGGCGTTCAACATAACGACAAGTACTGGAAAACAACCCACTGGTTCCCTGCATCATTAATGCTTCAAAAGTAGGGTCTATATAAACATCACCTGTTGCAGGATTACCATCGTCATTGCCCTCAACCCAACTACCTAGCCAGTTGGCATTGCCATCATTGCCAGCATAATCAACATCTCTAAAAGAGTCCAAATAATTGTCACATTGGGCGGTCAAATCTTGGCTTGCTGTCAAACACAAAATTCCCAACATTAACAATTTAATGCCAGAAGATAATTGGAGATGGGAAATGATGCATGTTTTTTTAGGGGCTCCTAGATTGTCTGAGGAAAGTACAGACGTACCTAGCCATCTAGCCATTAAAGCTATTACTCTTGAGTTCATACTTATTGCGTTTTGTTCCGTTACAATACATTTGCCTAAGGTCGAAGGGGAGGGAAATTTCGCTTAACATTGGTAGTAACAACCTATATTAGCTCCTTTGGCTAGTATTGAACTTTATGAGAGAATATTTATTTTTAAATAAATTATTTGCTTTTGTTACACAATCATTTTAATATGCTTTTACGAACATATTTAAAAATGGATTCATTTTTATTTATTTAAATAAATAAAAAACACAATAAGTAAAAATTATAATAAGTAT
>JAHDIA010000140.1 GCA_020631035.1 Chitinophagales bacterium
GTATAGGACGAAAAGATGCACACAAAATGTATAGAAATTTAATTTACACTGTACTAGTTTTATGCCTATTTTAATTTTCTCAAAATATCCTGAACATCTTGATAGCGTTGGTTATTTTGAGGTATTTGACTAAAAAGATATAGAGCTTTTCTGGTTTTACCTTGCTTTAAACAAGTCAATCCCCAATACCACAAAGCATCATTGGTGTATACAGAATTACCTTCACTAATCAATCTAAAATCGTCGATTGCCTTTGTTAAGTTGTCTGTTTCAAGATAGGCAATTCCTCTATACAAAATGATTTCACTATCATCAGATTCTTTTGCTAAATAAGTATTGAATTTTGGCAATGACTCAGCATATTTTTTTTGATTAAATGTCTGAGCAGCTTCAATCAATATTTTATTATTGGCATCGCCCATTTGGGTAATCTCTATGGGATTATGGATGGCATAGTCCGAATACAAATCCTGTGGAGTAGAGGGTGTTTGCAAAAAACCTCTCAAAAGAAATACAAAGAACAATACGGCAGCAATACTTGTAATGCCTAAGATTGTTTTTCGGATTTGTCCACCTTGTTTTGGAACTGATTGATTGTTGGTTGGGACAATGCTTTTTGTTTTTTCTTCCTCAAAATATAAGCTTCCTAAATCCGAAAAAGTAGCCTCAACATCTTTTTGTTTTTGTCTTTTTTGCGCTTCAAGGCACATACTTGATTCCAGGTCTTTATAAATAGCCAACTCTTCTGCGAAGTTGGTATCTGTTTTTAATTTTTCTTCAAAATCAGACAATTCTCTTCCTTGCAGTTCGCCCGAAATGTATTTTTCTATTTGTAGAAATTTGTCTTCCATATCCCAGTAAATTTATAGACTTGTTCGGTGGGCAAATTGTCTTACCCCATTTGAAAACGCAAGCGTTTGTATTCAGGTGAAGCTTGTACCAATTTCACCAATCTACCTTGGCATTCCGATTTTTTCTTACGAGCAAAGCCATAAGACACATCCATCAATGTAGCAACTTCACTCATCGAATTTCCCTCCCAACTCAAGCGCAAATACTGTTTGCATCTTTCACTTAATTGCTCAAGCATTTGATTAAATAAATTTCGTTTTTGTTGTTCAAAATCCAGTTCTTCCAGAGCAAAATCGTCCGCCTCATTAGTATGATATGGTTCCACATCAGAGAATGTTACCCGTATTTTGCCTTTTTTCTTTAACTGATTCAACCAAATATTTCGACATACTCTATACAAATAACCTTCTATGGGACAATACAATTTTAAACTTGCTGCCTTCTTATAAGTATCCGTCAATGCCTCTTGAAAAACATCTTGAGCATCTTTTGTAGAGCCACTATTTTTCCGTACTAACTGCACAACCATCGGCACACATTTATCATAAATTTCTTTTATCAAGCCCCTATCGTTTTCCAAAAGAGCTTGAATGTATTTTTGATCTACATGTGGTGCTTGTTCCTTTTTCATTCTCTAAAGCTTTTCTAAAAATAAGATTTTTTTTGATCTTATAAAAGATTACTCATTTTTTTGGGCAACTCTCCCCGTTTCAGGAATGTTTTCTCTGGTTTACCTTGCATGTTTTGTCTGTACAGCCGACTTATCCACCCTCCTACGCCACGCTTCAAAAAATAATTTACAGAAATTTTTTACCAAGGGGGTAACAAAACCATTCAAGGCTTATAAGTAGATGTATTTTCAATTGAAAACAACATTTAAAATTTATTAAACACATTAGCGATGAAAATAGCAACAAACACACCAAAAAACAAAAGAACAAAGAGTTCAAACAAAGGGCAGTTTTTATTTGCGACTTATTGGCCATTTAAATCCCAATCCTTTTTTATCAACAATACTTATGGGCTTAGAAAGCAGTTGGTGCTTTCTTTGGTTTTTCTGGTTTCAATAGCAGAATTGATAGTATTCAGCAGTTAAGGTGTATACATACACTAATGATTAGGTATAGATAAATTGGTGGTGGCCAAAAAAACTGCTGCGTAGATACAGGTGAGTTATTTTTTACAAAAAAAAATAAATAAAAAATGAAAGATATAAAAAAAGAATTTGATAACTTAAATTCAAAATTTAAGAGAAACAAAATTGATATAGGATGTTCTTATGACAATAAAGAAATCATAGAGGACTTGGGAAAGGAAAAGCTTAAAGTAAAATTGTCTGCAATTCAGAATCGAAACACAGTAAGATTAGAAGACTATATACCTGATGAATCCAAACCTCTCACATTTATATGTGTAAACATTCATGTTTTTCAAGATTCTCTTGGTCGAGGAGCTTTTCAAAATGAAGATATATCGAGATTGAGACAAGTATTTGAATGGATTAATCATAGGTTTTCTTTTAATTATCCACCAAATTATAATCCAATTTATACACCTAAACCGCTATTGAAACAGCAAATTGATTCACGAATAAGATTTGTTATTAATAAAATAGAATTTTATCAAGATGACAGTTTATGTAACACTCATTCTGACAATGTTCTTTTGAATGCTATTCGACAGAGAGACCCAAATATGATTAAACAATTAAATTTCTTAATCAATAATCCATCTCCACCTGTTTCTTATACTGGACATGCGGTTTTTCCAACTACCGATATGTCAATCAACCAAGTTGTACATTTGATTGGGGCACGAGATGCTTCGAATGTTCCAGAACCATGGTCTCCATTTGGTGATTGGTTTTTATCGTTGCATTGGTGTCATGAATTAGGACATATTTTTGGACTATGCCATACTTATGACTCAGCAAATTCTTGGTGGCTTTGTGCGCGTTGTAATGAACAGCATGATTTCTATATATATGATGTACATGGATTAAGCCCAAATCAAGATTGCCCAATACCTCAAAGTGCTGGAAATAACAATATTATGGCAGGGGCAGGAACTGAAGCTATTTCGACTTTACAAATAGCTAAAATGCATTATGCACTTGAAAATTTGACGGTAGGAAAATACTCAAAGGGATGTTGTTGTAAAAAATGTGTTGCTTTTGGAGCAGGTATTTTTAGGCATAAATCTCAGGGTGCAGGTGTGATTTTGGAATATGAAAAAACACTTGCTAATGAACCCTGGGCTTGGGATGGTAAGTTATTTACTTGTCCATCAGATGGGATATACAATTTTAGTGTTTCTTTTCAAAAAGATTCTCTTGTTGATGGAGGAACAGCGAATGACGTATGGATAAAATTATGGGCTGGTTGGGATTTAATTGGAACAGCTTGGAGCGAAAAAGCAGATGCAAAAACTACTGGAATAGTTAATGCTCCTCAATATGGAAGAAGAGATAGCGTATGTTTTACAACAAATGTGAAATTGAAAAAGGGTACTATCGTTAAAACTGAAATAGGGAGTCATAACAATGAAAAAAGGCATGTCGTTGATGTCAATTTTTCGGGTCATTTATTATGTTCAGACTGTTGTTAAACAAACACTCAAACCCTATTCTAAAAAACAATCAAAAACACAACAAAATGAAAACACTAAATTTAATAAGCCTTAGTATGATTGTATGTCTATTGACTTTGGCAGCTTGTAAAAAAGACGAAATAGAGCATCCCTTGTCAATTCCAAGTGAATATGTTTTTACAGGGATTTCTGAAAACAACATTATGTATGGATATACCAATGTTGAGGGGAATGTAGAAAAAATTCCCCAAGACGAAATTGATGTAAGTATTTTTGACGAATGTAAAAATGTCCAAATTGTAGACCAATTAAATTTTGTTTCTGAAAACCTCGTATCTTTTAAATCTTTCGATACCTATTCGGATAGCAGTAGAATAGAAGAAAATAATTACGACTTTATAGAGGATAAAATTGGTTTTGATTTAATTGATGAATGGGGAAATACCTATGCTGCTTTGTTTTTTGTAGACAATGATGTGCTTAAATTGAGGGTTTATTCGTATATTACAAAAAGAAATGTTTTTGGAGATAATTTTGAAGTATACGCTTTGGGAGGAAGCATTGGAGAAGGCGAAGCAGTTGGAGGCATTCAATCAGTAGGAGAATCGGACGTGCTTAGTCGTGCCAGTGGCTTGGACGAAGGAGAATCGGTGTATATGATGGTGTATGAACAAATTTATGGTATACAATAATGGTTTAGATTAGATATGATATTTCTCAAAGAAATGTCATATCTGAAAATAAAATAAAAAAGCTTTCTTGCGAAGCGACTGAATGTTGTAAACTAGCCCTGATAGAAGTACATACCATGTATGACTGATAGCAGGGAGACAAGTAGCGACGAAGGACTCAAACCGTTGCTCCTATTTTTAATGAAAAAATTTAACTCATTTAAATTTAAACAATGAAACAACATTGCCTTTTTTTACTCACAATTCTCTTTCTATTATTGTCTTACCAAGTTCCCAATATTGCCCAAATCAAAGCAGAAAAAATTGAATATAGAGTGGGCAATCTTTTGGATCGCCACAGCAACTCCTATCAATTTAGAGTGGATGACATAGAGGCAAATATTGCACCTGAACGTCCGCAGAATGATTTTTTATGGATTTTTGGTGATGGAGGTTTTAGCTTTGAAACGGAACCTGTACATACCTTTAGAAATGTTGCCGACCCAGATATGATTCCCCTTTTGGTGGTTACGCCTATCAAAGACGATGAGGAAGATCCTTATGAACGTTTGGCTAACCCTAGTTCTGGATTTACCTATCCCCCAGATTTTCCATCTAGTCGCCCCAACCAAAAGGTCTTGATGAAAAATCACATACGAATGATGAGCAACAATTCGCCTCGACCAGGTGATACCACGGTTTATATATTGAGTTATCGGAATTGTGGGAATACTACTTTTAATTTTGATACATCCAATGATTCGTTGCTATTTACTTTTCCTAGTGGAATGAAATTGCGAAAAGTGTTGGATTATTTTAATGAGACAGAGAGCATCATCGGAAGTGCTTCGGATAGTACAATTGTTTGGGATTTAAATATGTCTTTACCGATGAAACCCAATGAAATTCGAAATATTTTTGTTTTTTTAGAAGCCGATGACAATTTAACAATAGGCAAATCCATTGAGACCAATTTTATGTGGATGCCTAATGATACTGCTTCTTGTTTTGATCCAACCCCCATAAGCTATAGAAAAGATGTAACCAACTCCCACGATCCCAACTATATCGAAAACGATATGGATTCACTTTTTTGTGATGGGAATGCAAACTTACTTACTTATACCATTCATTTTAAAAATGAAGGAACAGGACCTGCTTCTGACGTAATACTTTACAATCCAATAGATACTGATTTGGATATGGGAAGCCTACAACACATTGCTACAAGTTTTGACACTGTATCCTCTGTTACTACTGTTCTTGATTCAATGGGACGTATTGCCAAATGGGATTTAAGCGGATTAAATTTAAGAGGTACTAAGGAAAAAGGATATGGAAAAGAATTTACAGATGAAGAGACAAAGGGCTGGGTGAGTTATACCATACTGACCCAAGATGCTTTAGAATGTTGTTCAGCCATCCCAAGTCAAGTGGCGATTGTATTTGATTGCAATGAACCTATTTATACCAATACACATTTTACCAATATTTTGTGTGGTGATCAATCTTGTGCCAATAATGAAATTTTATTGGATACGATTTTTGTAAACCCACAAATGGTTTTGGAATCCCCACTTATTTTGGGCAACCCTCAAGTCTTGACCAATGAGCAAAAATGGTATCCGAATCCAGAAGATATGCCCAATGCTTATTTGGCTGACCCCACTGGAGTAAATCCAGAATTACATATAGACAATGATACATTGTCTGATTACGCTTTTTTATTAGGTTTTGATTTTATAGCCATTGAGCCTTTGATAAATGATGGCAATTGTTTCAGAAACATTGCTCGTCAAAAAATAAATGTCATTTGTCCAGATTTAAATTTTAGGTATGAGCAAATAGTGAATTGCGACAATCCCAACCTCAATGAAATCAAAGTTTGGTTTACCAATGAAGACAGTACATTGGTCTCAGGGCTTACTTGGTTTGACTGCTCAATGGGTGATAGCTTGAGTATAGATTCGCTCTCTAATGGTTTGTATCAAATTTCTGCAAAAGATGACTTAGGTTGTGTGTATCGTGATACAGTTTGGGTAGGACCTAGATTGCCAATATGGGTAGATTTAGTGGTGAATCCTTTAAGCTGTGAATTGGAAGCGAGGGTGTCAGGGGATTACAAGACACCTTTAAGCTATCAATGGTCGAACAACGGAAACAGCATCAATAATACATCGGCAAGTATTAGAGTGTCAGACTACTTAATACAAAACATAGATATATTGGTTACAGATACTGATTCTTGTGTAGTAAGGGACACCCTTAGGTTGCCAAACGATACAACTAATACCTGTTGGGCAACAGCTTTAAACAATGGACCAGCAGTTTTGACTTTTAATCTATATCCCAATCCCAACAATGGGCAGTTTAACATTCAAAGCAATAGATTTTTGGGTGAAGGAAGTCAAATTATAATCTATGATACCTTTGGTAATCAAGTTTATCAAAGTGAGGCTAGTTTTGAGGTATTACAAGAGCTTTCCTTACCTTTTTTAAATAAAGGCATTTATTTTGTAAAAATTAAATTAAAAGAACAGTATTTGACTAAGAAAATATTGATTCAGTAATTGTATTTAAGGTGTCACCTTTTAGTAAAACAATGCTCGGTAAGAAAGATGAAATTTAAAAGGTGACACCTTTCTCGAAATTGATTCAGTAGTAGAGAGAAAGACCTGAGATGTGAAAAAGACTTTTAAGAAACATTAAGAAATTAAGTGTCATTAAGGCTGTTTAGAAACCTTAATTGATCTTAATCCCTTAATGTTTCTAATGAATTTAGATAAACGATTTTTGATGAATTATATAGGAATGTAAATGTAGTATCAGAAAAAACAGTATATTTGTTTTAATCAACTATATTGACTCCTATGCAAGCAATCCATCAATTACTTGCTATACTGTTGTGCTTTATTGCCAGTTGCCTAGCCCTTATTGCACAAAACAATCCAGACGAATTGTTTGAAGAAGCCTTGTGTTTGGGAGAAAATAAAAAAGATATACCACTTGCCATAGATGTGTTAAAGAAAGCCGTTACAGAATACGAGCAGACTGAGAATTGGGAGGAGATAGCGAGTTGCTACAACGAAATCAGTATCAATTACATCAAAACAAAAAAATACAAAGAAGTCATTGATTTTTGTGCTATGGCATTGGAGCAACTAGAGCAAGCTTCTTTTAAAAACAATGTAGATATTGCCAACATTTACTTTAATCAAGGGATAGCTTATAGGAGGTTAGAAAAATATGTGGAAAGTTTGGAGGCTTATAAAGAAGCCCTAAACATTTATCAAGAACAAGATTACTTTGATGATTGGGTTGCCCTCACCTATAGAAATGCTGCCTTTAACTGTTCCAGATTGTTGAATTATAAATTGCAATTAGAATATTTAAACATTCCTTTGCAAAGAGGGTACAAAGGGAAATATGCTGTTTCTTTATACAACTCCTTGGCGTCTAGGTACAATTATATGGAGAAAGAGGAAAAGGCTTGGAATACTTACCAAAAGGCTTTGGCAATAAGTAAATCTAAAAAAGATACTGCTTTGTTAAATGCAACAGGAGCAGGCATTTTGTTAAAAGATAAAAAATATGATGAAGCACTTAAATTAATAGAATACTCCAATGTTTATTATAAAGAAAATAAACCCACTTACTTGCCTGACTCTTATAAGATAACAGCAGATATTTATGCACAAAAAGGAGCCATTAACAGGGCACTATCATTTTATAACAAAGCTTTAGAATTAACCCAGCAAAATAAAAAGAACAAAAACAGAAGTCTGGCAAGCCTATATGTTCATATAGGCGGTTTTTATGAACAAAACAACAAAACAAGCGAAGCCTTACAACAATACCAAAAAGCACTCATACAAGTCATCCCCAATTTTAATAGTGAAAATACCTCTGACAATCCTTCACTAGCATCACTCCATCCCGAATCGTATATAATGACGGCTGCTGCTAGAAAAGCAGATTTGTTATCACAACTTTATCAAGAAAAAAAAGAGGTGAATTATTTGAAAGATGCAGCTTATTGTTACCAAGTTTCATTGGAAGCCACTCGACTCATCAAACAGACTTACGGAGCCGACGAAGCCAAAGAATACTTGGGAGCATACAATTATAAAACTGTAGAAAAAAACATACAATGCCATTATGATCTTTATCAATTAACAAATGACAATGAGTATTTAGAAACAGCATTTGAAAACATAGAACGTTCCAAAGCCAATGTACTAACGGAAGCCATCAACAAAAACAAAACCGCTATCTTTACCAATGTGCCCGATAGCTTAATGGGCAGGGAACGAACATTAAGAGTAGACATTGCCGATGCCAAAAAGAGTTTGCAAATCCACCAATACTCAATGGCTCCCCAGGACACCCAGCGCATAAAAAAATTAGAGAGTCAATTAAGTAATTTTGAGCAATCCTATGATTATTTATTACACCATTTAAAAAAAGAATATCCCAAGTTTGAAAAATCCCTACACCAATTTGATGTGCCCAAATTAAATTTTATTCAAAACTCTTTGCTAAAGGATCAACAAACATTATTGGAATATTTTTGGGGAGAAAAACATTTGTATGCTGTAAGCATCAATAAATTTAAAACCAAAATCCATCAGATAGCCATAGATAGCATTTTGATAGATTTACTAAATCAATTTTTTGCCTATTTTGAAAATGCGGGACGCTCAATGAAAAATAATCCATTGGGATATGAAGAGACCGCTTATCAACTATACAAAAAAATATATGCCCCTTTTGTAGAATCAGCTAATACATCTGTACTAATCATTCCAGATGGACCACTCAATTTTATTCCATTCGATGCATTGATAACACAAACATACAAGAGAAACAATCCCCAAGAATTTGCCTACTTGCTCCATCAACAAGCAATACACTATGCCTATTCAGCGACCATTCTTTGTCAAAAAACACTTGTCAAATCTAATGTCAACAAAAACTTAATGGCCGTTGCGCCCATTTTCAAAAAAAAAGAACGCAATTTGGCAACACTCGAACATTCCAAAGAAGAACTAAACAAAATAAAACAAAGCTTAGGAACACTGGATAAAATAATTGCAGAAGAAGCCACACTAGCTAAATTTAAAAAACAAGCAAGTGCCTATAAAATAATACACCTATCAACCCACGCCAATGCCTCTGTAGATACTTCAGACCCTCCACCCCACATTGAATTTTTTGACCAAGCTTTGTATTTGCCTGAGTTGTACGCCATGCAATTACCCGCCAACTTGGTCGTTTTGAGTGCCTGTCAAACGGGTTTGGGGAAAATACAAAAAGGGGAAGGAGCCATGTCTTTGGCAAGGGGATTTAGCTACGCAGGTGTGGGCGCTTTGTTGAGCAGTTTGTGGTCCGTCAATCACAAAAGTTCCACCGACCTAGTTCAATTGTTTTATCAAAATCTAGCCAGTGGTGCCAGTCAAGCCCAAGCCCTACACCAAGCGAAAAAACACCACATTCAACATACAAGCCAAAGCAGTTATGCCTTGCCTTACTACTGGGCTGCTTTGGTCTACATCGAAAACCAAATGGACTCCAAGCTATCTTTAAACATAGAACCTACTACCAATGAATCAATCTATAACAATGCTTGTTGGTATTTGATACTTAGTGCTTTCCTAGTGTTGGGTGCTTTTTTGTTTCGAAAGGTATTGACTTGATTTTCCATCAAATAAATCTAATCAGTGTAAGGGATAGAAACGGTATCCTCCCGTAGGACGAGGCTTTGTGGCAGAGAGGGGCGATCCCGATAAAAAATCGGGAACGGCAGGAAGACTAGCACCGACCATGCCACACAGACTCGGACAAGGGTGCGTACAAGTGGATAGCCCGACCCGAAGGGATACACCCATACAGTAGAGAAAATTCACGAATTTGCTCCACTAGCCCATGCAAAAACCCCCAATTCGCTCCACAATCCACATAAAAATTCACTCATTTTCTCCCCAAACCATACAAAAACCCCCAAATTTTCTCCAATTTTCAATTTTCAATCTCGAATTTCTCGTATTTTTGCCCGCTGATTTTAGTTTATGAAGAATAAAGCGACCATATTACTTTTATTATTGAGCTGTTGGATAGGACTTCAGGCACAAGAAAGCCCTGAAAACACCTTTCAAAGAGCCAACACATTGTACCAAGAAGGCAAGTTCGACCTAGCCCTCAAACGTTACAATACCCTCAAACAAGCAGGATTTGAGTCGCCCGAATTTCATTACAACATTGGCAACACCTACTACCGACTGGACAGCCTCGGTAAAGCCGTTTTACACTACGAACGTGGATTGCGCCTAAGCCCCAAAGATAACAAGCTACAAAACAACCTCGACTTTGCCCGCAAAGGCATCGAACACAAAGCCGATACCTACCCGCTCATTTTCTACAAACAATGGCTGGTCAACATCATCAATACGCTAGGGGCATTGTGGTGGTTTGTACTAGCAGTCGCACTTGTTTGGCTGGGACTTTTTATGGCATACCGCTTCCTATATTCCAAAGGAGGCGCCTCCAAAAGACAAGCATTCTTTGCGGCAGTTGCCCTAACAAGTATATCATTTCTAATGCTCATTTTTGCCTTGACCAAATACTATTGGGAAACCCAACGCAACTATGCCGTAACGGTAAATGAGATTGTAACTGTCAAAACAGCTCCCTCAGCCGAGAGCCAAACACAATTCAAATTATCGCCAGGCAACAAAGTAAAAATCCAAGAAAGTTTTGAAGGTTGGACCAAGATTTTGCTAGAAGATGGCAAAGAAGGCTGGATGCCTAGCCCCAATTTAGAAGTTATCTGATTGTTACTTAGTACACTGTAAATTAAATAAATTGATGTTTTTGGGCAATGAATTTTTGT
>JAHDIA010000141.1:0-10806 GCA_020631035.1 Chitinophagales bacterium
CGTGGATTTAGAAACGACCGATTTAGAGGCAATCAGATTTTTTATCAAAATCTAGATTTAAGAATTAAATTGGGCTATTGGCAAAACAACATTGCGCCAATGGGCGTCGGCTTATTAGGCGGTTACGATATGGGTAGAGTGTGGTTGGATGGCAAATCAGATGGAGATATGCACCAAAGTTTTACGGCAGGTGCTTGGTTCAATATATTGTCCTCTTTGGTATTGCAGCCCCATTTTTCATTTTCAGACGAAGAGACACAATTTAATTTTAGATTGGGATTCAATTTTTAACACTAACACAATGAGCGAACTTTCAAAAACGGTAGACGCTGCCAAAAAATTTGCGACCCAAACCATCAATGCATACTCTGAACGTATGGTGTATCATGACATCAAATTTGCACAGCGTTATGCAAAATGGGTAGAGGAAGTAGGTAAACACAACAAATTGTCGGAACGAATCCAAAATTTGGGTCTAATAGGAGCCTGGCTTGTATCAGCATGTTATGAAGATGTAGAGGTTAAATTTGTAAAGGGTGAACCAACAAGTAACAATTCTGAACAGGCAATCAAAACAGCCGAGCAATTTTATAAAGAATATCAACCCAATTTGTCAGACGAAGATCGCCAAACTTTAAATGCAGCATTCAATGAGATGTTTTATCCCAAGGTTCCTAAAACTGAATTGGGCAAACTATTGGTCGATGCAATGACAGCTGATTTGATACTAGGCAATGGCAAAAAACACCTCAAAAAGTTGTATGAAGAAATGTTGCTCAAAGATGTGCGCTTGAGCAAACAAAAATGGTATGACATTGCCCAGAAGATTTTAAAAGATCAAATGTTTCATTTACCCTATTGCATCGAAGAATTTGAACCCAAGAAACAAGACCTTGTTATAGAGATTGAAAAAGAACAAAAGAAACTCGAAAAAAGCGCAGACCTTGCCCTCAAAAAAGAACTCAATATCAGCGACAGCGAACTCAAACAACTCAAAAAAAATCTAGAAAAAAGTAAAGGACGAGACGATAGAGGCATTCAAACAATGTTTAGAACGACCTCCAAAAATCATTACACCCTCAACGAAATGGTGGACAAAAAGGCAAACATTATGATTACAGTCAATTCCATCATTTTGTCTTTGGTCTTGGGGGGAGTCGTAGGGGAAGTCAATGCACATGGTCACGCACATTTCAATGCCAAAGACATTCCCTTGTATATCTTAACCCTTACCTCAGTCGGTTCCATCATTTTTGCTATTTTGGCGATTCGCCCAGGCTCCACACACGGAGAGTTTACAGAAGACGAAATTCGCAACAAACAAGGCAATTTGCTCTATTATGGTAATTTTCACAATATGCAAGTACGGGATTACGAATGGGCGTTTCTACAAATGATGAGCGACCAAGATTTCCTCTACAGCAATATGATCAAGGATATTTATTATCTAGGGCAAATTCTCAAAACCAAGTTCAAATACATTCGACTCTCCTTGACCATTTTCTTATTTGGTTTGGTCATAGCCGTTATAGCCTTTTTCGTTATGAATGCGATTGGCTCTATGGCATAAATAAAAGGATTGGGACGGAACGGGATGGGCTACGAACGAAATCGACTCCCCGCTATCCGCTGCTAGTCCCATCGTTTTTCAAACTTAACAGGTTTCAAGCCTGTTAAGTTTCAGAAAAACGATGGGAGCTATCCGCTACTATCGGGCGTATTTTGAACGTTTTGCTCTCCGTTTTAGGACTTTTGGTTCTTTGACAATTTTTGGAAAATAATTTTTGAGCAAATAGTAGGGAGCCACAGGCGACTGGATAGCTTGTTCAAAAATTAGTTTTCTTCTGCAAAAATTGTCAAAGAACAGAGATTTTTTACCTTTGGGGATAAAAAAATGCCATTTTTTACAACATTTTTTAGAAAAAAACATACATTTGTGCAGAAAGCAGTCGTTTTTACTCCACGACATTACTCATATTGCTCTCCATTAGAGACTTTCTAGAGACTTTCCAAAACCACTTTGAATTAATTTGACACAAATACAATATGGACTATAATACTTCGCGTCCACTCCTCATCTTTAAAGAGTATGGGCGGAACATTCAAAAATTAGTAGATTACGCTGTAAGTGTAGAAGATATAGAAAAACGTGAGGCGGTAGCTGAATACATCATTGGTTTGATGGGGCAGATGAATCCACACCTCAAAAATGTAGAACAATTTAGACACAAATTGTGGGATCACCTCTTCAAAATTTCCAAGTACAAATTGGAAGTCGAATCTCCTTATCCCATTTTAGAGCCTGAGGATGTTCCTGAGGTGCCTAAACTGTCTTATCCAAAATCGAATCTTCGATTCAAACACTATGGCAAAAATGTAGAAACCCTCATCGAAAAAGCCATTTCTATGGAAGATGAGCCAGAAAAACAACAAGCATTTGCCAGAGTAATTGGCAACTATATGAAAATGGTTTACAAAAACTGGAACCAAGAACACGTAGATGACCACACCATACGAGAAGATTTAAAAATCTTATCGAAAGGAAGACTCGAATTGGGAGAGGATTCTAACCTTGATCGTTTGTCTCGCTCCAATAAAAACAAAGGCAAGAAGAAAAACGATTACAAATCGTCTAAAAGTGGAGGAAGACACAAAGGACATAGCAACAATTATCGCAGCAGTGGTCGAAGCAATAGCGGTGGATACAGTAGAAACAACAATCGCAACAACAATCGCAACAACAACAATAATAACAACAATTATCGTAAAAAAAGATATTAATTGAAACATCAAAATAGTTTGCCTTAAAGCAAACTATTTTGATGTTTATACTTTTGACAATACAACCAACCTATAGCATTACCTATTGCTCACATTTTAGTAATGATAAACCAATATGGAAAATAGCTCGTTCAAAGTGGTGGGAGGAACCCCACTTCAAGGAACCATTGTGCCACAAGGTGCCAAAAATGAAGCACTACAAATTTTATGTGCTGTTTTGCTTACTGCCGAAAAAGTCAAAGTAAGCAACATCCCAGACATTCGCGATACCAATTTTTTGATAAGTCTACTCAAAGACCTCAATGTCAAGGTCGAAAAACACGATGCTCATACCTATACTTTTCAAGCCGACGATGTAGACCTAGACAAATTGCGCTCAGAAGAATACCTACGAAAAGCCAGCAAAATCCGTGGCTCAGTTATGACGCTCGGACCACTATTGGCACGTTTTGGAAAAGCCCACATTCCCAAGCCTGGAGGAGACAAAATAGGTCGTCGCCGTATAGATACCCACCTCATTGGATTTCAAAACCTAGGAGCCAGTTTTGATTTCAATCATAACGAGAATATTTATACCCTAAATGGTGAAAACCTCAAGGGAACCTATATGCACCTAGATGAAGCCTCGGTGACAGGTACCGCCAACATTATTATGGCGGCTGTATTGGCAAAGGGAACAAGCACCATTTACAATGCCGCTTGTGAACCTTATCTCCAACAGTTGTGCAAAATGCTCAACCAGATGGGGGCAAAGATTTCAGGTGTAGGTTCTAATCTATTGACCATTGAAGGGGTGGAGTCACTCGGAGGAACCGAACACCGTTGCTTGCCCGATATGATTGAAATAGGTAGTTTTATTGGACTGGCAGCTTTGACAGCTTCTGACATTACCATTCAATCGGTCAATTATGATATGTTGGGCATCATTCCTTCGGTCTTTCAACGTTTGGGTATTCAAATGGAATTGAAGGGAGATGATTTACACATTCCCGCACAAGAACACTACGAAATCACTAAATTCATAGACGGTTCTATCCTAACCATAGCCGATGCACCCTGGCCAGGGTTTACACCAGATTTGTTGAGCATTGTTTTGGTAGTCGCCATTCAAGCCAAGGGTAGTTTGCTCGTTCACCAAAAAATGTTTGAAAGTCGTTTGTTCTTTGTGGACAAACTCATAGATATGGGAGCGCAAATTATTTTATGCGATCCACACAGAGCCGTTGTCATTGGACACAATAGAGAAGTTCAATTGCGAGGAGTCAAAATGGCATCGCCCGATATTCGTGCGGGTATTTCTTTGTTGATGGCAGCACTCTCTGCCAATGGCACCAGCATAATCAGCAATATCGGACAAATAGATCGAGGGTATCAACAAATAGATGAGAGACTCAGAAAGCTCGGTGCAAATATTGAAAGAATCTAAAGTTTAAATCTAAATAAATTTAACAATTAAAAAAAGTCAGCCCAGTTAATTGGGCTGGCTTTTTTTAATTTATGTTAAGTCGAGTTAAGCGCAGGTTAATCCCTTCTTTAAATTTACTTTCTTCGAGCATTTGCCGTAATTTAGGTTTGTAATTAATTGATCAACCTAAATTTAATAAATGATTTTTCTGATTCATTTTCACAAAGGTACGCTGTTCCTATAAGGAACTTTAAAAGCGTATGATGAAACAGTTTAAATTTAACCCAAAGCCCTTGGGGCAAAACGAAGCTAGATTGGATAATCTAAGCTTACATTTTTTGACAGGGAAAAACAACAATATCCCAGCAGTCAAAACAGCTTTTCAAAGCTGTAAATTTTACAATGCTCCTAGAGAGAAAAATTGGAAGAAGTTGAGATGCGGGAGGAGAAAGGCGTGAGATCTTAATACAAACGCTCCTTGGATATAACAATCCAAGGAGCGTTTTTTTTAAAATAAATCATCAATTATTTTTCGTAATAGCGATAGATTGCATAGTAGGCATACAAACGATGCAACATTTGCTGTATAGATAGCCAGACCATCAATTCCGTCAACTCTGCTGCACTCAAGAGCGGCACCACTTCTTCTAAAATGACCTCATTGATTTGTGCAGGGCTACTAGAGGCTGCCTTGGTCAACAACATAACAGCTGCATCCTTTTTAGACAAATCGGGCGATTTTGATAACTGAATTATTAAGTCTTTGCAAGTGTTGGCATCTTGAATGGGAGCTGAATGAGCAAGTTTTTTTAATTGTTTAAAGGTTTTGTTGTTTAAGTCTGAATTGTAGTACTTTGTCAAAATTTGTCCCTCCTTCATCAAAGCACTGTTTTGCACAATATCAGCATAGAGCATTCCAGCCAAGCACTTAGTAGACAAACCAATTTGGGTAGTGGCAGGATCAAGATTGTCTCGCAATACAGCAACCAAAGCTCGAACAGCTTTTTTTTGTTTAATATGTTTTATACCTGGAAAATAAAAACCTGTCCAAGACTCCAAGTACTCCCCTGCTTTAGGATAGGAACTCGGTACTCCCTCAATCCAAGGCTTTTCAAGTTTATTGGCACCAGGTGTCAAACGCACCACTCTCAAATACATCATAGGACCATCTGTCGAAAACTTACCAAATGTTTTGGGAATTTTGTAATTGCCATTGGCATGTGCGCCAGGAGTCCAACCCGTTTGTGCAAGCAATTTGGCCGTATTGGCAATCGTCGTTTCTTCCAGTTCAACTCCTACCGCATCCATAAACTTGTTCAAAAAACCCATTAAGCCTATAGACAATACGATTTGTTCAATTTCCGCCTCTGAAAAATAATAGCGCATTTTTTCGCATTCTTGCTTACTGAGTGTACAAGGAAGTTGGGCAAGCGATTGGGCAAAGGAAGAAACGACTGCCATTTTGGGACCTAGTTCGCCTTGTATACTACGTTGTTCTGCACCACGCTTGAGTGTAAATGCACAGCTTTGTGCAGTACAATAAGAACTATTGGCTGCTTTGCTCGAAGCATACATAGCAATGCCTATGGCTTGTTTTAAAGGGGTGTCCCATAAGGTATTGGGAAGATTAAGTAAATTGGGAACAAGTAAATTGTAGGTACGAAAACCAGTTGGCCAAATCTCCAAAATGGGGGCAGCATTGGGAACGACTCCCAATAATTCTTTGACCAAGCCCAGCATTGGTTTGTACTCCTTTTCTAAAACATTTAGTTCAACACCCGCTGGCTTAAGCGTTGCAAATAAGGTGTTTTTCAATTTAGTGTTGTTTTGTGTAGGGACGCATTGCCTGCGTCCAAATATTCATAATTAATTTGTCGAGATGCATTGCCTGCGTCCAAATATTTCTAATCATAAAAACACATTGGATGGAATGTGTCAATAATGCATCTATTGGCTTAAATCATAAATCCTTGACAGTTTAAACTTCGTCTTTTTCTGTTCTTCTGTGTTGAAGAACCCCTTCTTTAGCTAAGGCTAAAGTCGGGAACCTTCGCCTTGAATAAACAAAAAAATACTTTGTTTATCCTATCAATTACTTATGAATCAAACCACTATCCCGAATATATAAAAAAAAATATAATTAGAAAAATTTTTTACATATATCTTTTTGAGTTATGTTTTCGTCCTTGATACGGAGGATGACACTTTGTAAACTACGCCTGATAGCAACGGTACCTGCTGTTGAGTTGGCTTGTGAAGTAGGGAGTGCAGCAGGCTGAGGCACGAAGACAAAGAACGACCTTACTGAACAGCCAAACGAAGCAGCAAGTACAAGTGAATAGCAGGGACAAACCTTCGTCCGAAGCCTTTAGCGTTCCGTTCTAAAATCAATAAAAACTGAGACTTATCCACAAAAGCATCTAAAAGTGTGGATAAGTCTGTGGATAAGTCTATAAAATGTGGATAAGTCTAGAATTTGTGGATAAAGTTACTTACCTCAGTAGTTCTTCTAAAACAAACTTTTGGCGAGAATTGACACCATTTACATAAATAAGGAATGTCTACCTCAATTTTGCTCTTGGGTAGTTTGATACTCATTGACTTGCCACTGACATTGCCTTCGTAAGCTTCACCAACCTCTTCGCCTACAAAAATGCCTCCGTCTCGCATCCGCTTCACGCCAGGCTTTTATGAAGATCCCCATTTAAGATAAGCCGCTGCCCAAGTAAAACCGCCTCCAACAGCAGCCAAAATGATGTTGTCACCTTTGTTGAGTTGTGGCTCCCATTCCCACAAACAAAGCGGAATGGTGGCAGCGGTGGTATTCCCATAGCGTCCAATATTGAGCATTACTTTTTCGGCAGGGAGACCCATACGTTTGGCGGTAGCATCTATGATGCGCTTATTCGCTTGATGTGGGACTAGCCAAGCAATGTCTTCTGACTGAAGTTGGTTGCGTTCCATAATTTCGGCAGAGAGGTCAGCCATTTTTGTCACTGCAAATTTGAAAACAGTTGCCCCTTCTTGGTAAATAAAGTGTTCTCGATTTTGAACAGTTTCAATCGAAGCAGGTTTGACTGATCCACCTGCTTTTTGGTGGAGGTGGTGACGACCTCGCCCGTCGCTTCGGAGAAGAATGTCTTTGATACCATAGGTGCCATCTCCAGCTTCGAGCAGTACTGCCCCTGCACCATCGCCAAACAAGACACAAGTTGCTCGGTCTGTATAATCGACAATGGAAGACATTTTGTCGGCTCCAACCACGATGACTTTTTTATAAGTGCCGTTTTCAACAAATTGTTTGCCAACAGAGAGGGCGTAGATAAAGCCAGAACAAGCAGCACCAAGATCAAAGCTGGGAATGTTGTATATCCCTGTTTTATCACAGATGATGTTGGCAGTGGCAGGAAACTGCATATCAGGAGTAACTGTAGCACAAATGAGTAAGTCAATTTCGGAGGCTTCAGTTTGGGTTTTTTTGAGTAAGCCTTTGACAGCTTCGGCGGCTAAATCAGAAGTGCCCAACCCCTTTCCTTTTAAGACTCTACGTTCGCTAATCCCTGTTCGGGTTTTGATCCATTGGTCATTGGTATCAACCATTTTTTCTAGTTCAGCATTACTCAATACATCTGCTGGGACATATCCATGAACGCCTTTTATGAGTGCAGTAACTTGTGTCATAATTCTACAAAGTATTGATTTAGTAGTTGTAGTAAGTAGTATGGGCCCGAATATACAACAAAACCCTTGAAGCTTTGAACAAAGCTTCAAGGGTTTGTATAAAAAATATGTTTAATTCTTAGCCTTTGCTATTCTGCACTGATGGCCAATTTACCTTTGTAGTAAAGATTGCCGTCATCGTCATAATAAGCTCTATGCCACAAGTGGCTGATACCTGTTTCTTTGCATACATGCACTTGTGGTGCTGTTGCCTTAACATGTGTTCTACGCTTATTGCGTCTGGTCTTCGATTGTTTGCGCTTTGGATGTGCCATTTTATATCAATTTTAATTTTTTCTAATTTTTTTTAATGCTTCCCATCTTGGATCAACCGCTTCTTCATCTGTTGCTTCCTCTGTTGCTTCTTCATTTTGGTAGTTGATTTCACAAGTTGGGTAACCATCTTCATCATCGGGATGAACTTTTCTCATAGGAATACTCAATACAATGAATTCATACAAATGATTGGCAATGTTAAAGTGGGTGTCATTTCTAGAAATATAGACCACATCATCGTCCTCATCTGTGGGTTCTTCTCCAGGAATTAAGTCATCATCAAATTTGACAATGAGCAGTTGTTCTGATTCAATGGGGAGGTCAAATTGTTCGGCACAACGATCACATGCTGTTTGTATGGTACCGCTTATGTTAAAGTGCAACATAAAGAAGTTGCCCTTTTCAAAATCCAAATTGACCTCAAATTGAGCAGGGGTAACAATGGGCGAACGCTCAAACTGCTCAAAAAACTCATTGTTCACAGTATAGGTAAAAAGATGGTTGCCTCTTTTTAAACCTACAAATGGAATTTCATATTTGTTAAAAGCTCTCAAGGAACAGTCGTTTTTAAGGAGGGCAAAGATAGGGGTTTTTGTCAAATAATCCAAAAAAAAACTTTGTCGTATAAGGTGAATGTATTATGTGTTGAGTGTAAAAGGGAAAAATCAGAAGATTTTAACACATCAATACAAAATTTAAAGAAGCTTTTGGCAAAAAGCCTAGCAATCTGCTGTATCTTTGGTTTACATTGGCATTGTGGATAGTCAATGCAATATAAATTATTTTGTGAAAGGATTTGGAAAAACGACTGTGATAGTATGAAAACAACTAAACCAATTATGACATTGCTATTGTCTCTTGCAATTTCTTTGTTGGCAATAGGACAAGACACACAAGCACCTTCTTTGGATTCGGGAACATTGAATAGCCAGTTTGATTATATTATTAAGGAGTCAAATAGCTATAAAGATTACAAAGTCATCAAAAATACTTGGCTTAACAAGATCAAATCACATGTTTTGGATTCTGTAAAAGTAGTACGTACAGAATTAGGTGAAACCCAAGAGTTGGTTGACAAACAAAACAAAGAGATTGATGATTTAAAAGTTGAATTGGCGGAAGTCAATAACAATTTAGCAACAGTCAATAATGAAAAAAATAGCATCAATTTTTTTGGGGTACAAACCAATAAAAGTACTTACAAACAAATTATGTGGGCAATCATTGCGGGCTTATTGGGCTTGCTTCTATTTTTTATTTATCGTTTTACCCGTAGCAATATTATTACCAAAGAGGCTCGAAAGTCACTTGTAGATACTCAAAATGAGTTTGAGGTTTACAAAAAAAGAGCAAGAGAAAAGGAACAAAAAATCATGCGAGATTTACAGGATGAGCGCAACAAAAACCATTCATGAAATTGAAGATTCAAGATTTTCTAATCTTGAATCTTCAATTTTGAATTTATTTACGAAAGCGTAATGTCCACCTGAACCAAATTGATGAAAGATTGCAAACGAGCTGCAATGTCTTCTTCCGTTAATTCAAGTAAACGATTGGGACCAAATTTTTCTACACAAAATGACGCCATAGCTGAACCATAAATAATACCTCTTTTCATATTGCTAAAAGACAAATCTCCACTTGCAGCCAAATAACCCATCAAACCACCTGCAAAAGTATCACCTGCACCAGTTGGATCAAATACTTCCTCTAGAGGTAGGGCTGGAGCAAAAAATACTTTGTTGCTATTGTCAAACAACAAAGCACCATGTTCCCCTTTCTTAATGATAAGGTACTTTGGTCCCATTTCGGCTACTTTTTTAGCAGCACGTACCAAAGAATATTCACCCGTCAACTGTCGAGCTTCTCCATCATTAATGGTCAATACATCAATGCGGCTAATAACTCTTTGAAGTTCAGGTAGAAACTGTGGTTCCATCCAAAAATTCATTGTGTCCAACATCACCAATTTGGGACGTTCTTTCATTTGATCCAATACTTTGTTTTGCAAAGCAGGAGCTACATTTCCCAACATCACATATTCAGCATTTGTGTAAGCTTCGGGCAATATGGGATCAAAATCTGCCAAAACATTGAGGTCTGTAATAAGCGTATCACGAGAGTTCATATCTGCATGATAGCGACCCGACCAAAAGAACGATTTTTCCCCCTTTTTGATTTGTAATCCCTCCGTATCGATTCCTCTAGACTGAAAATTCTGAATCATCTCTTGAGGGAAATCCTCACCAACTACAGAAACCATTTGCTGATTTTTGTAAAAATAAGAGGCTGCTAAAGAGATATAAGTCGCTGATCCTCCGACAATTCGGTCAACCTTATCGAAGGGGGTTTCTATGGCATCAAACGCCACTGTCCCAACACTTAAAAAGCTCATTTGAAATTTTTTTTAAATTTTTTTGAAAAAAATGTCTGCAAAGATTGCATAAATAATTTACTTACCCTAAATTTGCATTCCATTTTTGAGGATAACACCTCAATGCAATGGAAAAATCCTCCATAGCTCAGTTGGTTGAGTCCCGATAGAATCGGGATTAATCACAAGGCAAATTGGAAAAATCCTCCATAGCTCAGTTGGTTGAGTCCCGATAGAATCGGGATTAATC
>JAHDIA010000141.1:10906-10976 GCA_020631035.1 Chitinophagales bacterium
ACAAGGCAAATTGGAAAAATCCTCCATAGCTCAGTTGGTTAGAGCGGTTGACTGTTAATCAATAGGTCCC
>JAHDIA010000142.1 GCA_020631035.1 Chitinophagales bacterium
AGTCATAATCAAGTGGTGTTGCACAGTTGGAACTTGTTGGCAAGCTAAAAACCAAAGTATTTTCACTTGCAGAAACAAGCGCAATATTGGTACAATCTATATCTGCCAATATGCTTGTAGAAAAGCTAAACAGTATTAAGAAAACAGATAATAATTTTTTCATCATTGCAATATTTTAATTAAAAAGAATCATTTACTTGAAGGGAAAAATACGGGGGCTTATTTTTTATCCCTAAAACCAAACCACCCGCATTTTGGGAATTATGCGCTATGAATTAGGCAATCTCCCTTAATAACTCACAAGGCTCTCTTATATATCTTTTCTATTTTCATACTGTAATATTCGCTGTTTGAGGTTTAAAAAAAAACTTCATTTTTGTGAGAAATATTAAAAGTAAAAGTTTGAAAAAACTGAAAAAACAGGCTAAAAAACATCGGACCACACACATATATATCTCACAATCAACAACTTAAAAAAATCACAAAAAACCACTCAATACTTATAGTTTGCCCCACTAGCTTATCCAATAATGAAAGCTTCAGACATAATTTGGCAAAAAGATGTTGTTATTAAGTATATTTGAACTTATCCCTAAGACCAAACCAGCAACACTATGCAGAACAGTAAATTGATTGTTTTCTTGCGGACTTTATCCGATGCAGAAATGAAAGACTTGGGCAAGTATATCGAGTACAAAACAGCCTCCTACGCAACAGATATAAAGAACTTATATCAATACCTCAAAAAACACCATCCCAATTATACTTTTACCGAAGAAAGCAAAAGCGAAATAGTCAAAAAAATCTTCCCCAAAGAGAACCTCAGAAAATTAGAAAATGTAATGACTCGCTTTAATAGAATACTCGAAGATTTCCTCATTCAAAAAGAATTTGAAGAAAGCAAGATTGAGAAAGATTTTTTTTTGTTACAAGCACTAAAAAAAAGAAAATTGAATGATTACTTTTTTAGAAAAACGGAGCAATTGGAAAACGATTGGCAAAAACAAAAAGTTGAAGGATTAGAAGATTTACACAATCTTTACAAGCTAAAAAAAATACATTTTATGCATCCCAATTACAATGACATAAAAAAAATAGCAAATATATCCAAAACGCTCTCATATCATTTAGATGAATATTATTCTGCCACCAAATTATATTGGACACTAAACAATTACATCAATAGCAGTCACTTAAACAATGATGAATCAGCAAAAAACTCCATATATTCCATACAAAATACTATTGCATATGCACTCAATGCAGACTTAAAGCATCCCCCTTCTATCACATTATTGGGAGAAATAACCCAAGCTTTTTATACACAAAATTTTGCGGTCTACCCCAAATTGAAAGAAATATTTTACAAACACATTGATGACTTTAATAAATATGAACAAACCGATCTAGTTGATTACCTGACCAATATTTGTTATACAAACTACAAACTAGGTAAAAAAGAAGCCCTTAAAGATTTATTTGAACTAAAGCGTTTTTCAGTAGAACAAGGTTTTCTTTTAGAAGATGGCTACATCTCTAACTTTTCTTTCCAAAACATTGTCAACATTGCTTGTACTGCACAAGAACTTGACTGGGCAGAAAAATTTGTAAAAAAATATGCCTCCTTTATAGAAGCAGAAAAACGCCAAGACAATGATCGTTTATGCAAAGCTATTATATATTTACACAGAAAAAAACACGAAGAAGTCTTAGAAATACTTGCACCTCTCAGGTTTCAGAATGTATACTATGGTGTTCAAGCACGTGCCTTATTATTGCAAACCTATTACCAATTGGATCAATCTTTTGACAATTTAGTCAATAATTTTAAAGTTTTCCTATATCGAGATGTTAAGTTGGCAGAAACACTCAAAAAGTCCTTCAAAAACTTTATTAAATTTACCAACAAACTATATAAAGCCAAAACAACTTATAAAGCGGACCTAACAAGTCTAGAAAAAAACATCAACTCTTGTACACAAATAGTATACAAGAGTTGGTTATTGGAAAAGCTGGAGGAATTACAAAACAAGCTTCTTTGACAATTTTTTATGGTAAGATAAGACTGGCTGTAGTACTACAAGGATTTGTATCTGGACAAGGATTATTGCATATACTAAGTGTACCATTAGACATTGAAGGAAAATAGTAATCTCCCCCTAACTGTGATAATTCAAATGAAACAGGTACTGAACCACAATTTAAATACTTTACCCTAAAGTCAATCTGCCAATCGCTTATATCTGCGATCTCACTTCCTGTTGCAGTAATGTATTTAGGAATGCTTACACTGATATTGTATGTATTGCTTTGCTGAAAACTGCTTACAGTTCCACCATATCCGTCACTATAGCTTATATTTGACTCCCACTTAAAATCATAGGCATTGTCACAAGGTCCTGTATAATTATTATTGATATTAAACTGCAATGTTATAATCCTCTCTGAACGCTTCTCAACAATACTTCCAATATTGATAAAATAGGGTTTATCTTCTGGCAATTCTACTTCGCAATCAATGGGAGGATTACCAATCAATACTGCGTGCCAAGGTTGTGTACCATCATTATTGCCCTTGAAGTTTTCAGATGAAGTGGTTTCTTTTGAATTTTGTTTTACGTCTACTAAGTGTTCAAGTTGGTCTGTTTTTTGACACGAAAATATAGAACACAACACAATTAGTAGTAACATCCATTTTTGATACATATATTGTAGGTTTTAGGGATTGATTAAATTAAACACCTTCCAAAATTACATATTCTATCCTTAGAAAAATACTACACTTTTTGGACTTTCCCTAAAAGTACGCAATACAAAACACACAATTACATATACCTAAAACACTTATAACCATAGATATAACACTCTTTTACAATCCTAAAAGCATACTAAAACTTATTTTTTCTTTTTGTATGGAACGCTCTTTTTCCAAACGAAGGTGTCTCCTGGCTATCCGCTACTATGGTGGTGGGCAAGCGCAAGGCATTGCCCCTACACCACCATATCCACTACTATCCAGCATAGGCATCGCAGGGGAACAGTGCTGCGTCGTAACTCCTATCCGTCCGCTTCACGCCCTGCTTCTTTTTGGTCATTCATTTTCTGTTATTTCACCACAATCTTAGCACTATACTTTTGCGCCCCTATTTCAAATTGAGAAACATAAGTTCCAGCGGCTACACGGCTTACATCCAAGCGTCCATTTTGGGTCAGGCTTTGGGTTTGTATCAATCTGCCTTGTAGGTCGTATAAGCGAACCATAACCGCTTCTTGAGTATTCGGTGGCAATGCTATTTGTACCCAATCACTACTGGGGTTGGGATACGCTTTGGTAAGTTGGGGTAATGCCATTTCGGCGAGGGAGGTGGCAGGACCTTCGTAATCTGAATAGAAATAAACCGCCCTTGTTCCTGACATAACTCCATCATCTGTTTCTATGTCCAAAACTTGCTCAACCTTATAATCAGGATTCCTATACCAAGTACCTCCTTCAGACGGAAAAAGTATTTCATTGACACTGACCGTCTCATCTATTATAGTTTCTGTATTGTGAGTACGTATAATGGAGTCTTCCCATACTGTTTGTAAGCTTTGAATTCTATTTTGTTGGGAGTCATAAGTCATCTCTGTTTGCCTATCTAATATAAAACCCAATGAATCTTTTACATACTTACTCATTAGCATTAAATTACCATAATCATTATTAATGTATTCCCTATACTCTACCAATTCCAAACTGTCACTCACTATATCTGAAGATACATACTTATTTGCCAAGACTATCAATGAATCTTCATAGAAATAACTTTCTTTGTATACAAGTATCAGACCCTCACTATCTCCATATTGATCTAGTCCATACAAAAAGTAATCAGAGGTAAATCCATTTTCATTATAGTCATATTGGTATCGAATCCATTCCTGCCAATCAATTTCGTCCAAGTTTGCAATTTGACTACTTTGATATATATTAATTTCTATAAGCTGCCCTTCTTCATTGTATACATTTTGTCGTTTATTAGCTGCATTCCAGCGGTTAAAATCAGCATCCCAACTTCCTAAAGAAACTGTTTCTATTATTCTATTGTCTTCATCATATTCAAAGGATGTATATGATGCATTTCGTAATTCATAATAATAAAAAAATGTATCTGGATCCGAAGTATAATCTTGTATAAATTCTATGTCCCAGCTAGACCTTGTAGCCAAAAGACCTTGTTCATTGTAAGTACATTGTATTACTGGATCATATTCTTGCACTTCATAATTTGTAAATTGGTTTGCCAAAACAACTCGTTTTTCTAGCAAATCACCCTGTTCATTAAATGTAAAATATTCATTGTGTATTGCTGTATCTGCAATGCCTTCTTCTGTAAAAGTCCTTAATATACTAATTATATTATCATTGATATCATATTCATATGTAGCATTGCCCACCCAATCAGCATTGTAAGTATTGTATAGTATATCTGATTTATAAGCATTTACAATCTTTTGGACAATCTTTCCATTTTCATAATAGGATTCTATAATTTTTTCAAGTTCAAACTCTGGTATAACTAAATCACCATAAGTTGAATAATACTCTGTGGTAACAATCTTTTCTAGTTCATTCCCATCATCATAATGATTGACTATAGATTTCACCAAGCGTTCTTCCTCCCAATCTTCCTTAATTAAATAAGAATCTTCAGTTAGAACCTTATAGTCCCATTGTGATTTAATTACTCTTTTACGAAAAGGCTTTTGAATTGTAGGATCCAATAAATATATTTCCCTAGTTTGGGTATTCTCCTCAAAATTATAAGAATAGTAGCTTTTTGCAGTGGGAAGAAATTTGCCCAAACCATTGTCATATTGTTCGTTATATACCGAATCCAATTGAAGAGAGTATAGATTGACCTCTTCATTTTGTGCATTGATTTGTGTGCTTAGTACAACAATATTGATATGTATTTGACCATGTTTATATATTTTTGAATATGTTGACATGATCCCAGTTGCCCGCAAATCTAAACCAAATGCTTTGAATTTACAAATTCTTTTGGGGCATTAGCCTAACATTTTAACATTGCTTAAGACTTTGTCTTTATAAATGTTTTGCGACAAAGGAATACACATTCTTTTCTACGCCCGATAGAAGTGAAAAGCCCACAGTGGGCTTCGACAAGCCCAGCTTATTTTTGGCTTTTTCTCACAGGCTTAGAAATTCGGAACACACATATAGTTAAGGCACAACTAGGTGAGCTTGTCGAAGTCAAGCGAGGACTTGCAACAGATAGCGGGGAGTCCCCCACCCACGAAGCCTCCAACGTTCCGTCCCAATCCTTTTATTCAAATCAAATATTCATACTGGCAAATATTTGCTTTAACTCATTTTCTTTTTCGTAATTGGGTTTGTAGACTTCTGCTTGATAAGTCTGTTGTGCTTTGATAAATGCCTGAAAGACTGGCTGTGCTTGTTGAAAATGAGGGATGTCTAGAGAGTCGTAAATATTTTGAACTGTTGATAAAGGGTTTTGTATTAAATCTTGATAACTGATTTCTAGCAAGTTTTTACTTGGAATTAGTGTTTTGTCCTTTTGGTATTTCTCCATCAATGTTTGGTAAAAATAGAGGGTATTTTGTTCAATTGTTTTTTTGTCTATTTTTTGAAAAGTAAAATGCTCTATCAATCTGCTGTGCAACTTAATTGTTGAATGATAAACGTCTACTGGATTGCGGTGCAAATAAATAAATTTTGCATTGGGAAACAATTCTAATAAAAATGGGATGCGTCCTGTGTTCGCTGGATTTTTAATCAACAATCTTTTGCCTGCATTGGCTAGGCTTATTTTTTTAATCAATTGTGTGTACGTACATTTAAATTTCCCCTGTTCTGATTTAGTTAAATTTTGAAACAATACATATTTATCAAAATAGCTTTTCATCTTTTGTGGAAAAACCCACCAATGGTAGCAACTCTGGGTCGAGGTATTGCCCAAGGCAAATTCTTCCTCCTGTGGCAAATCCAATTCGATGTCTACATCATCCATAGGACGCTTAGAAGGTAAATGCAACTGAATGAATTGTTTGTAAGCAGGAATAAACATAATGCCTGGGCACAAAGATTGGGCATTGCTAAAATAGCCAAGGTGCTCATCTTTACTCATCAAGTAATGTAAAAAAGTCGTTCCACTTCGCCAATGTCCTATGATAAAAATGGGTTCTTTAGCAATGTCTGTTTGATTGATTTCTTTTTGCTTAAAAAGGGATTCAATTTTCCCAAGTGGACTCGTCAAAAATAAAGAGGCAAAACTGGTATACAGCATTCTTGGAATGTATTTTACATCTACTTTAAAATCATTCTCAACTAAAAGATTCCAATAGTTGCCAATGTTACTTCCCGATAAGGGTTGGGTTGGAAATATTTTTTGACGCATCATTTTGGTGTTTTACAGGTGATAAAATAAAAGATATATTGCTTGGTTTAAATTTAAAATAATAGCCTATTGTCAATAACAAAATCCCTATATAGGTCCATTGAGACAAAGTCAAACCCAAAGCTATTTCGGGATTGCGGCGAATAAACTCCAAGGCAATATTGAAGAGTGAGGTTCCAGCAAAAAACAGCAACATTGTCTGTCCTTCAAACTTTTTACTTTTATTTACTTTTAGCAACAATGCAAAGAGCAGAAGATGAAAAACAGAATCATACAAGGGCGTTGGATGTACAGGTAAGATATTGGGAGCCTCACCATAAGGAAAATACATTCCCCAAGGCAAACTAGTGTACACTCCATAACAACCATCTCCTGAGAAAAAGCAAGCTTGTTTGACAACGGCAGTAAACAGACACAAAAGCAAAACTATAAAATCTAAACCATTTGGCAAGTTTTTAATGTTTAAGACTTTGGCTATAAAGGGAGCCATCAACAATATCATTAACAAGGTTCCATACCACCGTAGTCCATTGCCCATAATTGAAAAACTTTCGACAAAGGTTTTGCCCGCTTCCCAACCATTCTCTGTTAAATAATCTAGCAACGAAAATATATTCGCACCCAAGTATCCAAACATCAACAAGCCTACAATTAACAAAGTCAATTTAGTAACAGACAATTCAACAGTCTTTTTCTTTCGCAAATAGTAAAATGCAAAAAGGGAACTGATTACAATGGCGGTGATTTGCCAAGCAATGTACCATTGTATGGTGTAAGCGAAAATTTCTGGATTGGGAAACATACATACGATTGTTAAAGTACCAGAGGTCAACAAAATATTGACCTCTGGCAAGTAATGTTAAATATTACTATGAAGAGTAATTATAAAGATTTATTTAAATACTGGCAACTTCAATGTTTCTTGATATTGATTCTGTTCATTGCTATACTGAACTTGTATCAAGTAAACACCATTGGCTAGATTGCTTTTGTCTATCTGATATTGGAACGAGCCATTTTCAAGACTTGCTTGATTGGCAATACTTTGCACTTTCACACCATTTACATCATATAAGTTGATTGACAAGCTACCTTGCTCATATGCTGATTGGAAAAGCAAAGTTGCGCTGCTTGACAAATTGTTCAAGATTTTGGTAGCGTTTGTCAATTGATCTTGTGCTGTCGTTTTATAAGCGACCTCTGTTCTTGATTGATCAAAATCCAACAAAGCAGTTTTGACCTCTTTGTCTACAACTACTGCCAAATGCTGTTGAACATTGTTTATTTCTTGTATCAAGCTTTTGCTTCGACTTGCTTGCTTCAAGGCTGATAATAAGTCATTGAACAAAAGGTATTGTTCTTCGGTAATTTGGACTGCTTTGTTGTAAGCAAAAGTGTATAAGAATAGTTTGTAACCTTCTTTTTTGACTTGCTTGTACAAGCTATTTAGTCTAGTGTTTTGCTCTGACTCCAATAAGCTCATAATCTCTTTTTCGTGTTTGATAAAAGCATTTTGAGCTTGAACAAAGTTGTTGTTTAAATCACTGTCGATCATCTCCGCCATTTTACCCATTGTCAATTTGTCTACTGATTTAAGACTGCCTACTCGGCAACCTCCACCACTAGCGGGAACATTGTCATATAAGCCATCAAGAGTAGTTGGGCAAGTAGTACCAGGAGGACATAAAGAGGTTGAAAAATCATTCCAAGCAGCAGAAAAACGACCAAAAACCACATCGGTACAACTTCCTCCTGAAGGTCCAGAATTCACATATCCTATGATTTTTCTCTCATCGGCATAATCAAACAAGGGGGCACCAGAAGAACCACCACCAAGTCTTTCATCAAAATCTAGTTCGACTCCACTATCAGTAGCTGCCGTTCCACAAGTCGCATCAACAAGAACCTCTTCCAAAGTAATATCTCCAACCGCAGCACCATTGGATATTTTCTTATAGTCTCCACCTATGTGGTGAATACAGATTGTTTCATTGTTAACTGGCATATCACCTGAGCGGTCCCAACCATTATAATATGTTTCGAGATTGGTTGGAATATCTCCTTGTATACGCACCAACAAACCATCTGTGCTTGGACTAGCTGCTGTCAAATTACAACCCGTAAGAGAAACAAACGCATCATATGGTCCACCATCACAATTGTCAAGATATTTAAAGTCAAATATCCAATCATTCAAATCAGTATCAATCAAACATCTACAATGATCTGCAGTTAATACATAGGCAACACTATTTTGTGTCGAATTGCCCACACTATTGATTAGTGATCCTGAACAAAAAAACTGGTTTCCATTTGCATCTGGCATTGTTATGCGAACCACTCCAATTTGATTGTACCACTCATCAGTAAACAGGGGAATGTGACAGGTAACATTTGCAGCAGTACACATACTTTTTGCATTATCAAAATCACTGTTACTTTGATAACCATAAGAAACGTTCTTAATCTTAAAAGTAGCTTTTTCTTTTATCTCTTTAGGTTGGTAATACTCTAAAGTAAAGTTATCTCCTACAATAGGTGAAAAAACAAAGCTTCCAGATTCTTTGTTGTTAAAACTTGAGAATCCTCCTCGGATTTGATTTTGATAATTATCGTATAGGTACAACAATGTACCTTCTGGCAAATAAAAATTCTCCATAGAGGCACTTATGGTACTTGCACCTGGAGCTGAAATAGAGAGTCTCCAAATACGGTCACCATTTTCCAATTCGGTCCAGACCCCCGAATTGTCCATTGTAAGATTTGTTTGTATACCAAGTGCTCCCCTTGTCATTCGAGAATTGGCATCTTCCAATTTTGCTTTTTCAATATCTGGTTTTTTCAATGTAATTGTCGGAACTGCCTGTTTGTTTACTTGAGTCTGTTTGGCCTCATCAGATAAACTAAAAGGAGTGCCACCAATGTTGATTTGAGCGACTGTTCCTAAGGAAATAAGCATAGCGATGGCTAGGCCCAAAAAGTTAAATTTGAACATCGTTTATTGTTTTGTATTTATTATGCAAGCAATACTTCTACTTCCTTGAAATTATTATAGAAAGTACGTATCTGAGTATCCTCACATAAAAACGGTTAAAAAATTCAATTTAAATTTAGCACTTATTTCCTATTTGAAGCAAACACATTTTCTCCTAATTTTAATAAATTCACACTTACAAACAAACAGAAAACCCAACACAAAAGACTGACAACCAAATAATTACAAAAAAATAATTTTCACGCAAATAAGGAATATATTTTTTCAAAAACATCTAATTTAACTTTATAAGGGTGAGTATTTTTAATTTTATTTACATCGAATCCAACTTTATAAAGGGAAGTATTTTTAATTTTATTTAAAAGGTAGGAGTTTTCAGGCAAAAGATTTTTTTGGATATGAATGGAACCTCAGGTATAGCCTGGTGTCCCTGATGCAGTACCACAATTTCCAGTATACTCACTATTCTCTAGAAAATGCAATGTGATTCTTAAAAACCCGTCATGGGCGTAATTATGTCTTTCTATTACAACAAAAAAAGGTATCTCACTAACATCCATATCTTCATCATATATGGGAGGGACAGGGGTATCATTTTCGACAATTACTAGATTTCCTGCTTGCTTTCCAGCATCTACACTCCCCTCTTGAATGGTGGCTTTTTCACAGGCGACCAAAGCTAGCATCGTCACAAACATTAACAATAAAACTCTCTTGTTTACAGTCATTTTATATAAATATTTAGGATGATTATGGAACGTTTGGGGCTGCGTTTGCAAGTCAAGTCCCCGCTATTCGCTTTTAGTCCCATAGGCTTGGAAAGCTAACAGTCTTTTGAAACATGTTCAATTTTACCAAGCCTATGGGAGCTAACCGCTGCTATCGGGCATAGTTGGGGAAGTTTGGGTGCTTCGTTGTTGGGGGAAATAAAAAATGTCCAAGCCACTAAGACTTAGACATTCTATGCATTTTGCTACCTGCGCTCTTGTTCGTTATTTTATTTTGTTGTTGTTGTTCTAGCTTCGAAGCGGTTTAAATTAAGATGGATTAACTGTTGATGCCACCAAACAACCATATCCTTGATACGAAGAAATAAGGTGTGCAGTAACTGTACCACCTACGCCGTTGGGAAAAGTAATTCTACAAAATCCTCCACTCTGCCAATCCATTACAGCACCTACAGGTGCATGCCAATGTAGATTACGTGTACATATTCCATTTTGTCCAGAATTAACACTAAACCCTCTTACATTTCCTCCTAAATTGTAAACAGTAATAGAACTTAACCATGGATTACAGGTACTACAAGCATTCGTCTTTTGTAATGATTCTATATCTTTAATCTTACAATCGCTTTCTACATTAGTTTCAATTCCTTCTGCAAGCTTTTTGGTCATTTCTACATCTACAGCTAAAAACTGTTGATAATCTCCACTTAAATTTTCAACTTTGTTCTGTCCAGTATGAGGTGTTGGGGTTTCCTTACCACACGAACTCAAAACCAATAGGAATAGCATTGTCATTCCTAAG
>JAHDIA010000143.1 GCA_020631035.1 Chitinophagales bacterium
CTACAATGTCAACAATGTTTTTGTGAATGAGCATTCCATTGTCACAATTATAAGCATATATTCCATGGTCCATTCCAGCATTGCTACTCAAAATTGTATTTCTAACAATTTGAATAGAGTCATTGTCTCTTACATAAATAGCTTCTTCATCATCTTGTTGCTCAAGTAGATTGTCCATTATGACAATACCCTTGTCGGCACTGTATCCATCTATGTACAAACCTCTATCGCCATACAAAAAATGCGATTCAATAAAGGAATTGTATTCATTTTTTAAATTGTATTCGACATAGCTATACACCAAAGTACCAGAGCTGATTTGCCCAATAAACCGACAATTTTGAAATGAATTGCAATTGGCACCAGCAGAAATAGAGACAACTCTATCATGCCATCCATTTTCAGCAATAAAACTAAGATGTTTGAATTGCAGACCATCTCCACCACGTATCCAAAGAGTAGAAGCGGCAGAACTAATATCTGCATGACTGATGCTGACATCAGCGGTATCCAAACTAGCCGATTGAAAGATAACAGGTATCTCACAAGAAGCACCAGGAAATTCCTCAATAACGAGTCTTTCATTGTAGGTGCCTGAGGCAATGTCAAAGGTAGTGGCACCCAAGACCCCACCAAAATTGAGTTGAGCAATAGCGGTATTAAAATCAGAATAAGTGGGGTTGTTGTCTCCTCCAATGGTATAATTACCATTCAAAGCAGTATATAAATTGTTATAAATAAGGGTGTCATTGGAAACAAAATTGTCATTGACATTATTGGGATCACTAGTCCAAACTGTGATTTCATAGGCAGTTCCAACCTCAAAATTGAAATTGCCAATATTGACACTTTCTGTTTCGTTGGTAGCCAAGTCTCCTGTCCAATCAAAAGGCGTTTGCAAAACACCATTGACCGACCAATTGATTTGCACATTGGTCAAATTGGTTCCGCCATAATTTCTAAGTTCTACAAAAACATCTGATATTCCTTCAGCAAAAGGAGCAAAGGGAGCATCCAAAGCATCAATTCCCGCATCGTCCAATGCCATTGCAATCTCAAATTCATCTGCGCCAATATCAGGTGGATTGTTTCTCGGCTCATCGTCAATGTCAACGGTGACGTAAGTTGGTGTTCCTGCACCATCTAAAATGCTTTGATTGATGTGCAAGTCTGTATCAGAAACATAGCCTGGATCAAGTGAAACAGAATTGGAATCTAATCCATAGGTCAATTGCCATTCTTCTAATGTCAATCCATTTACAGGAGGGGCTGCATAAATCAACAAAGGACCAGTAGTAAAATAATTATTGTAGTCAATGTCATATTCATCATCTGCAATGATTTCTGCAGCAAATCCCCCACCTGTATTGACACAAATATTGTTTTTCATAGTGGAGCTATTGGAATTGCTAAAATACATAGCCTTTGATTGGGCATTGGTGTTCAACATATTGATACTATTGTGCAAAACATCCGTATAACTGCTAGCCCAAACAGCCAAGCCAAGTAGTTCATTACTTCCAGCTACAGTGACAAAATTATTGGCAACCAAAGAACGAACCCCATCAACTACACCATCAGAATCTCTAAACTGTAAACCTCTATGTCCAATGGTAGAAATTTTATTTTGAGTGACAAAAGTCCCGCCTCTACAAAAATCAACATAAATACCATTTCCATCTACAATGTCAACAATGTTTTTGTGAATGAGCATTCCATTGTCACAATTATAAGCGTATATTCCTTGATCCATTCCAGCATTGCTACTCAAAATAGTATTGCCCACAATTTGGATAGAGTCATTGTCTCTCACATAAATGGCTTCATTATCATCTTGTTGCTCAAGTAAATTGTTCATTATAACAATACCTTTGTCAGCACTATATCCATCCAGATACAAGCCTCTATCTCCATACAAAAAATGAGATTCAACAAAGGAGTTGTATTCATTGTTTAGATTGTTTTCATTGTAACTATACACCAAAGTCCCAGAACTGATTTGTCCAATAAACCGACAATTCTGAAACGCATTGCAATTGGCACCATTAGAAATAGAAACCACTCTATCATACCATCCATTTTCTGCAATAAATGTAAGATGTTTGAATTGTAAACCATCTCCACCACGTATCCAAAGAGTAGAAGCGGCAGAACTGATGTCAGCATGGCTGATACTAACGTCAGCGGTATCCAAACTAGCTGATTGAAAAACAACAGGAATCTCACAAGAAGCCCCAGCAAAATCCTCAATAACCACTCTTTCATTGTAAATGCCAGGGGCAAGGTCAAAAATAGTTTCCCCCAATACGCCACCACCATTCAAATGATCTACTGCTTCATTTAAAGTAGCAAAATCAGGATTATTCGTACCACCAATGGTATAACTACCTACCAAAGCTGTTCGCAAACCCACTATAGCAATGCTGTCATTCTCATTGTTATTGTCTAGAGAACCATTGGGCATTGACGACCACGCCAATAAGTCATAAGCCTCTAAATCAGTAAAATCATAAGTCCCCAAATTTACCTCAATCGAATCGCCAATTTCCAAATTACCCGTCCAAGATTGCCCAGCTACAATCAAGGCGTCATTTATTTGAAAAAACAAATCAACACTGTTTAAAGTAGCACTGGAATAGTTGCTAATCATTACTGTTAAGTCCAGCTCGCCACTAGCAAAAGGAGCTTGAGGACTCACTATTTCTACAACACCTACATCATAAGGTGTCAAGGCATTTAATGAAAAATTTAAGGAATATTCAGTGTTTACAAGCAAAGGATTATCTGGATCTAAACAGGGATTTCCTGAATCTCCTGGAAAATAAATACCATCATTAAAGTTTGTTCCTATTTGTGAACCATTTAAAATATTGATACTGTACAAAGTTGGAGGGGCATCTACTCCAGTAATTGTATTGTATGCCTTAAAGGTGTAAATAGTGCCGCCTGTCAAACAAACAGTATCCCGTTTTTCTTGGTTAGACAAATAGGTATCCAAACATGAAAAAGCAACAGGAACATTATCTGTATCCAAAATTTCCCAAGCTATTTCCGTATCCAAAAAGTTGATATTGAAAATGGCAATTTCTACTTGAATTTCATTTTGGGTTTCATCACATTGAGCCAATACAGCCTTTGTACAAAGCAAAGTTGTTAAAATTGTTAGAATAATTTTAAACATAATAATAGGTTTAGCACCCAATTAGCATTCTACTAATTTTGCTCCTATTGTTTGTTCTCTCCATTTCCTCCTATAAATTAGAGAATGCAATGAGTAGTTAGTAATAGCTAGAGATATATCAGATAATGAATTGTCTGATTTTACCACGCATATTTCCCAATATACATATTATTTATAAATATTGATAAAAAGTGGAAGTGTTTTTGCATTTATATATTAAATGTACGGAACGTTCATTCCTTCGTCTTTTAGTATCTCCCTGCTGTACGTTTGTACTTGCTAGCTCACTAGCCCATTCGCCATAGTCGTGTCTAGTCTTCCTTCCGTCAGCCGTTACCACTCCTTGTCTCATTGGGCTATTTCACCAGCAGGTACCACTACCATCAGGCGTAGCATAGTTTGTTTAGTCCTTTTGGGGGCGCAAAAAGATTATTCAACATTTAAAGGAATCTCCTCTATTTTTTCCTTGAGCCATCCAATATCAGCAATATTGGAATCGGTATTGAGTTCTGCTTTTATTGTGTTGATGTCATGGGATTTGCCATTGCGAAGATCGAGCAACTTTTTGGTATGTTTGATCAGATTGAGGTAATTGGTACGGATTTGAGGCGAAACCACTTTTTTACGCATCAACAATATTTTGAAGCTATCTAATAAAGCATACAATGCCTCGTCTTCTTGAGTTTCATAATAGGTTTTGAGCAACATACTCTTGCTGTCAAGTAAATAAAAAACGTCTTGGTATTCTACTGTCAGCAAAAGGCTGATGACCTTGTCATAATTTTGCTGATTGAAGTACAAATTGGCGAGATTAAAGGTGTAGGCATTTTCTCTAAACTCTAAAGGAAGATGTGTTTTGTAATCATTGATAAAATCCTCTGTCCATTCAAATTCCTTTAAGCGAATACCAACTGTTACAATGTTTTTGTAATCCCAAGGGGATAATTTGCCATTTACAAAGATGACTCTTTTGTGAAGCCCCGTTTGGTACAATTTGAATATCTCTCTCAGATATTCTTGGCGTCCCGTATTGATTTTTTTGATACAGTAGTTTTGGGCAAAACTGTAAATCATATAGGCCTCTTCTTGGGGAAATTTTTCGGAATGTTTTTGTAATAATTCACCCAATTGATGATAATGTGCTTCGTTTTCTTCTTCAGTCCAACATAGGAAAATACGATAGTACATCGCAATGGCAGGAATGTTTTCATAATCCAACTGTTCAAGTTGTTGGAATATTTGATTCATATAAGGAGGCTCATAGTCGATTTGAAAAAATTCTTTATAATTTAATACCTCACAATAGAATTTGAGTTTTTCAGCAATGTAAAAGTAGTCTAGGTTATTGAAGATGGGACTGACATCTATTTTTTCATTACGCTCAAATTTTTTGATTTTGACATTGGCTTTTTGATTTTGTAGAATGAATTCGTTGTAGTAATACTCAGCATTCCTATAAACATTCTTTTCCTGTAATTGACTGGCTTGTTTGAAGTTGGTGTTTTGCAATTTGGGCAAATTGTGTTCACCAATGGCTTTGATTAGAAACAACTGAGGAACTACAGGATTTTTTTGGTATTGTTTGTAGGCTATAAAATCCTCGGCAAGTTTGAGTAAGTCTGAGTTGAGTCGCCTAAATCGGGTATCATTGTATTTTTTTTGGGGATATAACTTGAGCCATAAATCCTCTTTGTCTAAATCTATGACTTTTTGCTTTTTGAGATAGGGCAAAAGGGCATCATACAATTCTATTAATTGCTCATTTTCGTTGAAGAAAGGCGATAGAATGTACTTTCTGAACTGATTCAGTTCATATTTACTAAAAGATCGAAGGGTATAACTTAGTTTGTTTTCCAATTTTTGACATAAAAAGTTTAGTACAAATTTAAGGTAAAAAAAATAATTGAGTACAATTGTTAACTTTTTTTTGATGTTTTTTTATTGAATATCAGTGTTTTATGTTTTTTGGAAAAAGAGGCTTTGCCGTATATTGTGGTACAATGCTTGTAAAATGTAATTGCAAATGCAGGGGCGATGGTGGACATTTGTAATAGTAAATTGAGTCTGTATTGTAATTGATTAAATGTTAGTTTATGTTTTTATTAAATATCAAGAATGGTTTATTGGGATTGTGCTTTTTGCTACTATGGGCAAATCTTTTTGCAGAAGACAATGGAACATTGTACAAAGATTTGTGCAAACTGAACAAATTGTGGTGCGAAAAGTCGGCTGATGGCATTATGGAAGAGGTGCTGCTTGGATTTGGCGAACTACCCGATAATCACACAGAATTGATTCAAGCCCATTTGATGTTGGTAGAACAAAATTTACGTGCTCAATCGACTACTCATTTGACAGCAAAACAATTGCAAAATAGACAAGAAGGATTGGACATTTTGCGACAATACTGGAAAGATGGGCAATTCCCTAGAAATACTCAACACAATGTACTGACTCCTTACTTTATAGATGACTTTAATACAGCCTGTGCTGTTGGACACGTTTTGAGAGAAACAGGTGGACAGTCACTTGCAGAACAAATTGCCCAAGAAAACAATTATGCTTTTATTGAGGATATGGACTATCCCGAATTGTTGGTATGGGCAGGTGAAATGGGTTTTGAAGTGGACGAATTGAGATGGATACAGCCTACTTATGCACCACCTATATCAGTTTTTACTGTTATTACACAACCTGAGTGTGATAATTCAGGTTCGATAGTCCTTTCAGAAATAACACCTGCTCCTGATTATTATCCCAATGCGAATATTTTAGATGTAGAGACAACTTGGGAAGACAACTACGGCAATGAATATCAAGGTTTGGAACTTACAGGACTTCCAGCAGGTATTTATGGTTTTTATATGACCATTAATATGACAGTTAGTTGGGATGGTATAGAGGTAGATACAGTGTCTGTGGTTCATGGAGAACTTTATCATTTAAGAGATGCTGATATGCCGACCTTTACTGCAGATGTAAACAATGCTAACTGTTTGAATCCAACAGATGGAAATCCTGATGGAAGCATTGCATTGAATTTGCCAGAAGATCAAGTATACCAAACAACTTTGATGGATTATTTTGGAAATGTATTGGAGGTATCCAACAATGGCTTTTTTAATAATTTATCGGGCAATATTTGGACAGAGATTGAAGAACCAATGGCACCTAATTATGTTGTCGAAATAGTGGATGAGTTGGGTTGTAAAACATACCAAGAGTTTTTTGTATGGGCATTGAGTACAGGACCTTGGGGATTTTTAGACATATTAACCCTGGATTGTGATGCCCAAACAGCCAGTGTGATTTTTGAAACTTATGGAACTGCCACCACAGTAGAATGGAGCGATGGTTTTAGCGGGGCAGCAAGAACCGATATTCCACTAGGAGTATATGATGTGACATTGACGGATGATTTTGGTTGCACTACAACCGAATATGTTGAAGTGGTTGGAGATTGTGGGCTTCTAATAGAATGTGATGAATACCAAGCAAATTTTGTCTATTCGGTTGATGCTACAACCAATACCTATGAATTGATAGATGTTAGTACTGGACCTACTCCAATTGAAACATGGTTATGGGAAATAAATGGAGAGATGATTGCATCAGGACCTAATTTGACCATCCCTTTTGCAGAAGGAGAAATATATTCAGTATGCCTTACCATTGGAGCAGCGAATTGTACAAGTAATTATTGTATGAATATAGAGGTCGGAGATATACCTTGTGAACCTTATTTATACTACAGTGTTCCAGCTTTTGAAAATATGACAGATCCTTTGATTTTTTGCCCTGAATTTTGTGATATAGATAATGCATTTATCCAAAGTATTGATGGACAAATTTGTTGTACAACATCTATATTAGAAGATGCTTGTTTTGAATTTGTTCCATTGCCTGGGCAGTTGGGTAGTTTTGAGTTATATATATTGGTCTGTGATTCTGTTACTGGAGAATGCAATGATTGGTTGGTATATCTGGAGATAGGAGAAGAAATAGCACCACCTTGTGAGCCATATTTGCACTATACTGTTGGAATTGCTGAAACCATTGCCAATCCTTTGATAGTCTGTCCAGGTGATTGCGGTTTAACAGGACCTGTATACATTGAAAACCTAGCATCAACATTTAATTGTAGTGTAAATGATTTGGGAGATGGCTGTTTTAGTTATGTTCCCTTACCAGGTTTTGAAGTAATAGGTACAGACTCCATATCTTTAACAGTTTGTAGTGAAGAAACGGGTGATTGTGTTGATTGGGCAGTTACCATAGATGTTCTTGATTCTGTAGTTGAGTGCAATTATGGTTTGTTTATAGATTTTGATCCTGAGAATTTGACTTTTACTGCCATTCATCAACAAGTACCTGGATTGGGTGATATAAGCAAATGGGATTGGATAGTAGATGGAATGAGTGTAGAGGCAAACAATGTATTAAACCTAAGTGGCTTCGACAATGGTTTTGAGTCTGTTTGTGTAACAATCGTTGGGGAAGATGGATGTACTGATAATGCATGTATTGACATAGTCGCTAATGATCCACCCTGTGCCCCTTATATGTATGTTGAGGCTCTGCCTTTTCCTGCAGATGGAATAATTGTTTGCCCAGACTTTTGTAATATAGAAGGACCTGCTTATATTGAAAGCATTGAAGGTTTCTTTCATTGTACTTACGAAATATTGGATAATGGGTGTTTCAGCTTTGCACCACTGCCTGGCTTCATTGGAGCTGCAGAATTGAGTGTTGTTGCTTGTAGCGAAACAACAGGTGAATGTAGCGATTGGCTTATTTATGTCAATTTGATTGATATGGAGGATTCGCCAGGTGGTACTATTTTTACTTCTGGACTGAATTTGGCTGTTGAACAGGGCGGAACATTAGAGATTGATATTGCCCCAATTGTATTGGTAGCAGACTATAACATTGGTGTTTATACCCAGCCCCAAAATGGAATACTTATCTTAGACGGAGTTAACAATACTTTTGTATATACGCCTAATGTAGGTTTCATAGGGTTTGATTACTTTGAAGTTGTTGTTTGTGATAATGAAACAGATAATTGTGAAACCGCAGGCATAACCATTGAAGTGTTTGATCCCTTGGCTACGGTCAACGAAGTTGTCATTGAGCCAGACATTGTAGAGACTGATCAAAACAACAGCATTGAAATTTGTGTCTTGGAAAATGACCAAATACCTGATGATTTAGAATCAAGCATTGAATACACTACTCCTGCATCAGGAACACTAGAATTAGTAGGCGACTGCTTCATATATACACCCAATTCAATTGCACAAACAGGAGTGTTTACTTTTAATTATTCAGTATGTTTTGAAAACGGAGTTTGTTATGATGGATTGGTGACCATCTTAGTAGAAGAGATGGATGCGATCATTGCTGCCAACGATTATGAATCTACTGACCTTAATACAGAAGTCATTGTAGAACCACTCTTAAATGATTATCCAGTGGCTGATCCTATTTCGGGTGAATTTGCCATAGAAATCATTGACTACCCAAGCAATGGAACAGCAGTGATTTCAACCATTACCGAATGTTTTGACCCTTCGTGTCAAATATTTATCTATCAACCCAATGTAGACTTTTCTGGTACAGACCAATTCTCCTATATTTTATGCAATGCCATTTCCTGTGATACGGCAACCGTCTACATTCAAGTAGGTGTCGATTGTACAGAGTTTTGTGTATGGCCAGGAGACGCCAACAACAATGGTATTGCCAATAATTTTGACTTATTGACTTTGGGATACCATTACGGATTTGAAGGCGTTCCACGTCCCAATGCCAATTCTCTCTGGTTGGCACAACCAGCTTTTGACTGGGAAATTAATTTTGATGGTGACATAGCAACCTCTACCAGTGGAACACCTCCAACAGATTTGGATATGAAATATGTCGACTGTGATGGAAATGGAATTGTTGATGAAAATGATGTACAACCGATTTTAATGAACTATGGGCTTTCACACGGAAGACCAGAAGGGGGGATAGAAGCAAACATCGCAGAGGACATACAAATTCGCCTAGAAATTGATGACGAATTGGTAGAGGAGGGCAGTTGGATAGATGTCAATGTTATATTAGAAGGATTGGAAGGAGCAGCATTAGAAAATATATATGGTATCGCATTTTCAATTGATTATTACAATGAGTTTCAAGGAGTGGAGATATTCCCAACCGACAGCATCGAAATGGAATTTGAAAATTCTTGGTTTAACAATGAAGGCAGTGACCTCACTTTGAGCTTGTACAAAAAACTAGCCGAAATAGAAGAAGGGAACTCGGTGGTAGATGTCGCTTATGTACAGACCAACCAAATAGGAGCTTCTGGTGGAGGACCCATTGCAACGATGGCGTGCTTTATTACAGGCAACATCACTGGCAAACAGAGCGATAAATTCCCTGTCTATTTTACCGTTACCAATGCACACATTATGTACGAAGATGGTACAACTGAAGAATTGGGACAATCGACAACCTCAACTGAGATTGAAACTTCACCAATTGATCCCAATACAGGTATTTTGAATCCTGACTTGGCAGATGATTTAACTGTTTATCCCAATCCAAGCCAAGGTAAGGTTGTACTTGAGTGGAATAAGCTCAATGCAAAGAGGGTGAGCCTATACAGTGCTACAGGGCAATTGATGCTTCAAAAAGAATGCAATGGGCTTGACAAGATAATTTTAGACTTGGAAAATGTTGAGTCTGGATTGTATTTACTTGAACTACAAACCAAAGAAGGAATTGCGATAGAAAAAATTCAAATACATTAAATTAAAATTAATCCCTTAATAGTTTACCCTTTTATTTGACATGTCCGACCAGAGCTGGTCGGACATTTTTTTTACCTAAAAAACGAAGGAGTGAACATGCCACCTACGCCCGATAGCAGCGGATACCCCGAAGTATTGGGTGAATGCAATTCGCCCAATACGAGGAGTAGAAGCGGATAGCGGGGAGTCACCCACCCACGAAGCCTTCAAACATTCCGTTCAAAAATCCCCAAAAAAACACTCAAAAACCCCAAAAATACCCAATGCAACCTCTAAAGCCTTTAAACAGTCTTGAAATTGGGGTGTCTAAACGCTTTTTAAGTACGATTTATTTAACTACTTAACAGATAAAGTGTAATTTTGCACCTCAAAAAGAATATATAAAATATTACCACTATGAATTTATTACAAAAAAACTACTTATTACCAGCGTTTTGCCTATTTATGGGCTGTTTATTTTTCTTTAACTCTTGTACAGAAGACAATCCTTGTGATGGGGTCTTTTGTGGTGAGTTTGGTACAGCAACAGAAGATGCTGCTGCTGAAAATGGTTGCTTGTGTGTCTGTGATGCTGGTTATGAGCGTGATCTTTTAGGAGAGTGTGTTGCAATTTGTACTGATACAAATTCTACCTATGATTTGACTACTATGGATTGTTTGTGTAACGAAGGTTTTGAGCGTGATGGAGTAACGGGCGATTGTGTTGAGATATGTACTTATGCTAATTCTACTTATGATGCAACTGAAATGGCTTGTTTTTGTAACGATGGATATGTATTTGATGCAGTAGGAGATTCTTGTGCATTAGAATCTGCCAACATTGATCCAAGAGATGGTTTCTTAGGTACTTACACGCAATCTGATATGGGATGTACTTCAAGTGGCGACATCGTTGATTATGCAACTGTTGAAATTGTTAAATCTGGTACAGATAATTTTATTTTGTTGCAAAA
>JAHDIA010000144.1:0-7633 GCA_020631035.1 Chitinophagales bacterium
CATCCATTTGGGCTATAATGTCAAGCCATTCTTTGATATTTTCTTGATTTTTTTCTTTCCATTTTTCCAAACCAATTACACAATGAAAATCATATAGTAAAAAAGTATTGAGAAAAATGCCCATTAATAAATTTAAACGCTGGTCGAAACGGTTGATTATTTTGGCAAATTGTTTTAATTCGTTGACAGATTCCAAACTTCTAGTTTGTAAGGACTTTAGATGTGGATGTTCAAACTTGCCTTCAGTTACAATTTTGAGCAAACTCATATACTTGGTAAGTATGCCATTTTTTCGTCCAATTCTTGAATGGATTTTATTGATTTTAGAAGCATACAAACCATAGACAGTCCAACTAGATAGAATTAAAAGAATGGTCAGAGGTGTAAATGTAGGCTTGAGCAAACTCAAACCGCCTATGACAAGAAGCAGGGCTGGTAATACAAAACGAATAATGTTGACAAAACCATTGTTTAAAAATCCTGGAGGCAATTGGAACCAATTGAGTAGTTCAGGGATTTCGTGTGCTTCCTCTTCTATGGCTTGACCACTGGCTTGAAAGTGTTGGCGGTATTCCAATTTTTTGTCCAGTTCTTTTAAAACATTTTGGCGTTCATATATGGCATCGGTAGTTGTAAGAGTAGATGCTAAGTACTGAGCCAATTTCTTTTTACCCGACTGTGTACAGCATCTATTCAAGTATTGGAAGAGCGAATTGTCTCCAAAAATATCTAAATCCAATGTGAAAGGATGTCCAGGAACAGGAAAAGCTGCTCCACTGGGAAAATGCTCAAAATTTTGATTCAAAGCATCCACTTCGTTTTGATTGATTTTGCTTAGTTCTTGCAAAATTATTTTCTTATCAAATAAGTTTTGGTGATAAGATGCTAGAGCAATAAATGCGATTAATAGACCAATGCCTATGAATAAAAACGGTAAAGAAAGAGTCGTTAAATAAAAATAAATGATGACACACAATACCAATATGGTCAGCAATCGAGCTGTAGAAACCCAATTGATACGACTACTGACTGATTGCAATTCAGTGCCAAAACGCTCTGTTCTTTCTTTAAAAAAAACTTTTAAATCTTCTTGTGTCATTCTGTTATTTTTCTTCTAGACAAAACCATCTCCGCCAAAAATAAACAAAAGATGGCGATAGAAGAGAAAAAGATGATGTCTCGTGTATCAATAACTCCACGAATCATAGAGTTGTAGTGTGTGGCTAAATTGAGGTAATCGAAAGTTTCGCCCAGCCATCCCGAAAAGGTGCTTGACAACTGCCCAAATACAATGAGAAAAAAGACCCCAATAAATAGAGAGAGTAAGAAGGCAACGATTTGATTATTGGTGACACTGCTTGCCAAGAGTCCTATACCAATAAGAGCGGCACTTAAAAACAAAATGCCCAAGTAGCCGCACCAGACTGCTCCGTGGTCGACTGGACCCAGTTGAGAAATGGTGATATAGTAGGGCAGACTACACACCAAGGCTATGAGGACCAAAATCAGACAAGCAAAAAATTTGCCCAATAGAATTTGCCAGTCGGTAACGGCTTTGGTTTGTAGAAACTCCAAGGTTCCAACCTTTTTTTCTTCGGCAATCATTTTCATAGTAAGGGCAGGAATGAAAAAGAACAATGTCCAATAGGCAATGGCAAAGAAAGGTTCAATGCTGGCTTGACCTGTAAAAAAGACATCTGCCCCAGAGAGCCAAGTGAAAAAGCCACTTAGCCCCAAGAAAATGACGATGAGAATATAGGCGATGAGTGAATCAAAAAACGAAGCCAATTCTTTTTTGGCAATGATCCAAATATTTTTCATTTTGTTTGTTAGCTTTAGTTAATGGTTACATTGCGGAATACATCTTCCAAATCTCGTTCAATGGGTGTCATTTCAGTCAATACCCAAGCATTGTCAACACACAATTTAAAGATGTTTTTACGAGAGAACTCATCTGACTTGCTCTCTACTTGAAAACGTCCATCTTCCAAGACTTCAACCAATTCTACAGTGGGTAAGGCTTTGAGTTGGTCGAAAACGCTTTGTTGATCTATAAATTCTTCAATACGCAATCTGCTGATTTCTTTGCCACTGGCTTCTTTTCTCAATTGTTCGGGTGAACCATTGGCAACTATTTTACCATCATTGATGATGATGATGCGGTCGCAAGTAGCTTCAACCTCTGGTAAGATGTGGGTACTCAGCAAGACTGTTTTGGCTCGACCAATTTCTTTGATGAGTTCCCTGATTTCGACAATTTGGTTGGGATCTAGTCCTGTGGTAGGCTCATCCAAAATCAAAACCTCTGGATCGTGGATCATCGCTTGGGCTAAACCAACTCTTTGACGATACCCTTTGGAGAGTTCCCCGATTTTTTTGTGTTTTTCTTTGTCCAATCCACACATTCGCACCATTGCCTTGATGCGTTCTCTCAAACTAGACTTAGGCACTCCTTGCAAAGTACCACTAAATTGTAAATACTCTATCACAGGCATATCCAAATAAAGTGGGTTGTGCTCTGGTAAGTAACCAATGCTTCGTTTGATGGCTTCTTGGTCTTTGTGAATGGAATAGTTGCCTAATTTGACATGACCACTACTAGGAGCCATATAACATGTGATGATTTTCATTGTGGTGGTTTTACCAGCTCCATTGGGACCCAAAAAGCCCAATATCTCCCCTGTTTTAACCTCAAATGAAATATCATTGACAGCATGTTGACTGCCATAGCGTTTTTTTAGATTTTCAACTTTAATATCCATAGCTGATGCTTATTCTAAAAGAAAGAACAAAATTAAAATTTCACATATTATTTTTCAAAATAGCATCCATCTATTTACAATTTTTTTGTCAAAGAAGCATTGTTTTGCATTTATTAGAAGTCTTCTGATAAGTATTATAAAGTATAATAGTAGATGATTTGAAACTCAAATAATAATTTAAATATATTTGTAAATAATCAAATCTAATATAGATTTAATTTGTTTTATATGTAATTTGTTGTTTTTAATCTATAAAGAGGTCTTATAAACTTGTTTTTGGGTGGTTTTTTTTGTTTTTATATGCTTTTATTCGCCTCCAAGTGCTAAGAAATTGTATATTTGTATTTTAAATAGAATAAGCTGAAAATGAGCACTAAGTATTAAAAAACCTAGAGGATCATTGTAAAATGAACGCTAGGATGATGTTTTGAAAATCCAATTATTTACATAATTTTAAAAAAAATAATTGAAGGACTTATACTAAATTAGCGAATGCAAAGGTAATGGAAGACTTTGCTAACATTGGTTGGGCAATACTAACAGGAAATAAACTACTCAACTCTTTCCAAACTTGACTGTACATTACAGTTGAAAATGATGTATCCCAGTCCTTAAAAGGGAGGCCGCCTCAACAGGTGGTCTCATTTTCCCATTCTTTGCTGTTGTACCTCATACAATATCATTCCAGTTGCCACAGATACATTTAAAGAATCAAAACTATGTTGCATAGGAATTTGGGCAATAATGTCTACTGTTTTAAGCAGGGTTTTGTCAATTCCTCGCCCTTCTGAGCCCATTAAAATAGCTAGAGGAACATTGAGATCTTGTTGGTGAATGTATTGCTTTTGTGCTAGGTCTGCCGCCATTACTTGTACACCACTACTCTGTAAATATTCAATACTTTGAGCAAGAGAATAAGAACGGCAAATAGGCAATTGCAATAAAGCTCCTGCTGAACTCTTTATGGCTTCTTCGTTGATACTCGCACTGCCTCGGTTGGGAATGACCACCGTTTGTACACCCATACACAAGGCGGTTCGTACAATGGCTCCAAAATTTCGGACATCACTTACTTGATCCAGTATCAAAAACAAGGGGAGATCACCCTTGTCGTATACTTGCGAAAGTACATCTTCAATAGCATAAAAGCGAATAGGCGAAAGTTCGGCAATAATGCCTTGGTGGTTTTTGCGGCTCAAGCTGTTGAGTTTCTCCGAAGGTACATTTTGAACAGGCACATTTTGCTGACGTGCCATTTTGAGAATGGACTGAATGACTTCGCCCTTGAGTTGGCGTTTCAAATAAATTTTAAAAATGGGCTGGTGGACATTCAATGCCTCATAAATGGGTTGTCGCCCGATGATTAGGTTCTTTTTGGTTTTTTTCACCAAGCAAAACTAAGGATTATCTATTAACTTATGGATTTTGTTCAGCTTTTTTGTTTTATTTACTTTGTTTGGCAATAATGCCATTGCGCCACAAATAAACCGCTTCATCCCAAGGCTCCCGATATTGCCAAGACCGAAACATTTTTTCCGAACCATCTGATTGTTTTTCAAAATAAAATTGGAGTTCGGGATTGCTTGCCAACATAGAATAATAGGTCCAAATTTCTTCCTCTTTTTTTTGTACAACCAAGTCAGGTTGACCAAAAATAATGTAAATCATTCCCTTATCACTCTGCCAACCTATTTTTTCCTGAGTAAACAATTCGTTGGTACGCTCAACCCGTCCATAATATTCTTTGATTAACACTTTCGCCCGTTCAAAACTTTTTGCCTTATCCAACCAAAACGAATCAATGGCAGCTTTGGGATTGTTATAGGTTTTTAATTGTTCAAATTCCTCTTTTCGACAAATATAGCGCAAGGGATAAATCAGGTTTTGAGCACTGGTCAATTTAGGGAAGTCATCTGCTACCAAATTGACAGGAATGTGTTGATACAAACTATCTGTAGGAATTTTAAATACATACTGCCCAAGGCTATCCAAATAATAAGGATTGCTCACCATTTGAAATGTTAGTGGTTTTTGCGGTTTTATTTTTTCCGAAAAAGGCGGAAGTGGCAAATCCCAGCCCCATTCTGTAAAAGCCATTTCGACCTTTGGCAGCAAACCATTTTTATCAATAAAATAAATAGAATCTTTTCGGGCAATATAGGAGTTGAACAAAACCTTCCTACCTTTTTTTACCAAAATATCTTGCCTAGTAAAAGCAGCACTTTTATCCACAAATGCCTGAGTCTGGTACACCACTTTCTTATTGGCAATCGGATAACATCTAATCCTTAAATCATATTGGACACTATCTATCAAAGGCAAATCAAAACAATGAGGAATGGATTTAATTTGTTGATAATCCAAATAAGTTTGCAAAGTGTCAATTTGCTGTGTATACAAATTTTTCCAATCCGATTTCAATACATACTCCCCTTTAAGCCTCGCACTTCTAGGAAGTTGTACACACACTTGACTTTGCTCCAAAGCACTGTGCCACACATTCATTTTCAACTGTTGACTCAATCCCGTTTTACTATACATAGGCGCGTAATTGGCACGCTCATTTTGCTTGTACAAAAAACAAGCAGAACAACCAATCAACAAGGCGAGCAGTAAGCCCCACAAATTACCACGCTTCCTCATCATCCTCCAATTTTTTTTGCTTGTATTTTTGCCGACTCAGCACCTTCTGCATTTCTCGTTCAATAATCATATCAGCAATCATATAATGCGGGTCTGTTTCCCCCGTTTCGTGCAACATTTCCTTCAATTTTTCCTCATCCACATCCATCAAATACAGCAAATTAAGCAATTGTCCAAAATCAAAATCCAACAAATCCTTGACCACCGCCGCCACCCTTTCCCGCAACAAATCCATCTGATCAGGTAGCCCAATCAATTCCTCCTCAATATACAATTCCTTGCTAATGAGCTGCGCCGTTTGAACAATAATTTCCTTTTCCAAGTCAACAGTTTTTGAACCTACAAAATAACAAAAAAATGTGAATTGTTTAGAACGGAACGTTAAGGGCTTCGTTTGCAAAGTGAGTCCCCGCCATCCGCTTTTGCATGGCAACCGCTACTGTCGGGTGTAGGCATCGCTTCTCTTGATGCCTTGTCGTTACTCTTTTCTATCCGCTTCACGCCCTGCTGCACATCAATAAGCAAAATCATTTCTAGGAAAAGTGTGTCCCAAGTACATTCTGTATATGAAAATGCAGGTTCGCAATTTCCTTGTACTGATTTAACCATTGAAGATGCACCAGCTCCTTTACCACCACCAGACCCCGATCCTGATTGTAATATAAAGGGAGAGTGGTTACGTGAGTCTGTTAGGCATTTAGCTTTTACCGATCTTAAAAACAGCCTTTTGTGTAGTGAACAAGTGGCATCGGATAAAACCCTTGTCTCTACCTTTGTTGTTGAAAAAGAATTAACTCTGGCTAGAGAGCAGCTCAAGCAAGTACCACAAGATAGTGAAGAAAATATAGAATTTTATCAGGTATTTGATGCACTAATCAATGTATTAGAAGATGGTGGAACGGCTGGTAAAAATACAGATGCCTTGGCATTACTTGAGGATTTGGCGGGGAGAAGCTCTGCTGGTAAAACAACGAATGAAGGCAATGTATTGGCACAATCTGCTTTGGCTATGTTGTATGGCAATGCCTACAAACGCAATGCGCCTAGATTGAACAATAGTATGCCCAATACATCTAGTTTCGCTAATAGCTTACTAGAGATTTCACCCAATCCAGCGACTAATTATACCAATATTGTTTTGGAACAAACAGAAGATTTTGAAGGTGTTTTAAGTCTATACAGTATAGATGGTCACAAAGTAAAAGAGTTGGTAGTAAATGCTAACAAAGTCCGTTTGGAGACCACTGATTTGGCAATGGGTACTTATATTTGTCAATGGAGAAGTACAGGCGTTGCACGCAACGCCTCTGCAAAGCAAATACACACCAACAAATTAAGCATCATAAGATGAGAAAACATCTTTTATACAAACTGCTATTGATAAATATTTTAGGTTTGTGTTGGGCAGTATGCCCAGCACAAACCCAAACTTTTTTTAATAAATTGTATGGGACAGACTCTATAGGCTATACCTTTACTTGTATTGAAAAAATAGGGCATAATTATATCGTAGCTGGGGGGGATGGAGGTTTAAATATAACAACGACACAAAATGCTAGCATTCTTGATTCTGTGGGGAATGTTGTAGAAAGTATTGTCATTGACACTGCTTTGGGTGTAACTTCCTTTTTTGGTAAGGAACTTTTTAAAGTTGATGATTCAACCTTTGTTTATGCTTACAATGAAAGACAAGACAGTTTGAGTAGTTTTTTTGATTTTAAAGTTATCAAATTCCATTTGAATGGGGAAGTTTTATGGGAGAAAAAATGGGGAACACATCTCAATGATGGTTTGTCTAGTATGATTCAAACCAAAGACGACGGTTTTCTGGTATTGGGTTTTCAACGAGATGACAATGCACCTATATGGTGGAATGATGCCTATATTGTAAAATAGGATAAAGAGGGCGAAATGGAGTGGGATTTTAATTATGCTACAGAATTTAATACACTTACCGCTTCGGCTGTAGAGCTAGACAATGGGGATTTTGTCATTGCTGCTGCAGGCTGGCTTGAACCTTATCCCTCTGACGCAGATATGTTACTTATAAGAATAGATAGTTTAGGGAATTTTTTATCTTTTAAATCATTTGGTGATTCTACTTATACTGATTGTGCCCCAAATCTTTTACCCGATAAAAATGGAGAATACTGGCTGACTAGCTGTATTGCCCCACAAGATGAAACTGAAATAATTTATGTCGCCAAACTAGATAGTAATTTTGAAAT
>JAHDIA010000144.1:7733-10913 GCA_020631035.1 Chitinophagales bacterium
TTACCCAGTGACCCAATCAATGCGATTACCCAATTACCCAATCAACCAATCAACCCAAATAACAACAATTCCCTATTTTTGCACCTATGAAAAAATGCTTTCAGTTATTGAATGGTATAAGCTTATTCCTACTACTAGGATTGTACACCAATGCCCAAAAAATAAATGGTTTCAATCTGGAACCGCCCATCAAACCCATAGACGATGCTTTTGTAAAACCCATTCAGGCTGTCAATGGAGAATGGGTCTCTTTGGTGTTTTATCGTTTGGGAGATTATGAGGACAAATTTTACCCCGCTTTACACTACAATACCGACAAACCCAAATGGGGCGAAACAAAAGAAGGCATAGTCGAAATGATCGAAATGCTACATCAAAATGGAATGAAAGTAATGCTCAAGCCCTCGGTTTGGTTTCCCGATTATGGTTGGCCAGGAGACTTTGAGTTGGAAACCGAAACGGCTTGGTTGGAGTGGGAACTCAATTTTAGTCGTTATGTGTTGGATTTTGCGAAGATAGCCGAAGCCCAGCAAGTCGAATTGTTTTGTTTTGCAACAGAGTATAAAAGAGCGATACAAGTGCGTCCCCAATTTTGGCAAAAATTAATTGAGCAAATTCGAAATGTATACAGTGGCAAAATGACCTATGCCGCCAATTGGGACAATTATACCCATATTCCTTTTTGGAATCAATTGGATTATATCGGAATCGATGCTTACTTTCCTTTGTCAGATGAAAAGACACCTAGTGTCGAGACATTAGAAGAGGCTTGGCAAGGCAAAAAAGATACTATGGAAATGGTACAAGCCGAATATCAAATCCCTATTCTGTTTACAGAATATGGTTACCGAAGTACCCACCGAGCGATGTGGCAACAGTGGAAATTGGAAAAAGTCAAAAAGTATTTGCCTGCAAATGAAGCAGCGCAGAAAAATGGCTACGAGGCCATATTTGAAAGCTTCTGGTTGGAGGACTGGTTTGTAGGAGGTTTTGCTTGGTATTGGAGCCCCTACGATTTTGTAGCAGGAGGACCCAAGAACAATGGTTATTCCCCACAAAACAAAACAGCGGAAGAATTGATAAAAGAATGGTATGGCAAATAGTAGAGACCTTGCACGCAAGGTCTCAGCTTGTGTGAAGGAATGTCAGAGGATGAACCACAAAAAGAACCCAATTTAATACCTTTGTAGGTAAAGAGAAATTTGGGAAAAAAGAATAAAATACATCCCAGAAAGAAGAAAACCGAGCTTTTTTGATTACTTTGTTCTAGAAATAGACTTGATATAAAATGAAAAAGCTAGAGCCTAAAATTATATTCCTATTACTCCCCTTTATACTGCTGTTTGCGTGTAAAACAACTTACTTGGTACAAGAACAAAAAACAAGCAATTACGAAATCAATCAAGACTTCAAAGGAGATGCGGGAATTGAATCAATGATTGCGCCCTACCGAGAAAAGTTAGATGCCGAAATGAACCAAGTTATCGGCTATCTTGAAACGGAACTCACCAAAGACCGACCCGAATCGACCCTTGGCAATTTTGTGGCAGACGCCATTTTAGAGGTTGCCCAAAAACGATACGACCAACCAATAGACTTTAGCTTGCCCAATTATGGAGGATTGCGCATTCCCTACCTCAATGCAGGAGAAGTCGTACTGGGAGATATGTTTGAGTTAATGCCCTTTGACAATATGTTGGTTATTGCTCAGATAGACGGTAAGATTGCGCAACAACTATTTGAACACATTGCCGATCTAAGAGGATGGCCAGTCTCAAGTGGCGTACAAATGAGCATAGACACCCTTCAGCAACAACACAGCTTTCTCATCAATGGCGAACCCATCGACCCCAACAAAACATATCGTTTTTGTGTATCCGATTACATCGCCAATGGAGGCGACAAATGTAGTTTTTTGATAGACCAAAAACGAGACGATTTGAACCTATTGTTTAGAGACGCCCTAATAGAATATGTTCAATCAAAGAAAAAAGAAAAAATGGCTTTTCAATTAGAGGGGAGAGCTGTTTATAAATAGGCAATCAAGCAATTATACCATTTTTTTGTATACTAACCTCAATCCATCAATCAATGAATCGTAGACATTTTTTAAAAAGAAGCAGTTCGGGCATTTTATTGTTGGGAACAATGGGCTTTCCAACACAACTTTTTGCGGGGGATTCCGTAATAAAACTGACCATCCTTCACACAAATGATGTGCACAGTCGGATAGACCCATTTCCGATGGACGGTGGAAAATACCAGGGCTTGGGTGGAGCCGCTAAGAGAGCCGCACTATTAAAAAAAATCAGAGCAGAAGAAGAAAATGTTTTGTTATTTGATTGTGGAGACATGCTCCAAGGAACCCCCTATTTCAATTTTTATGAGGGTAAATTGGAGTTTGAGCTGATGAACGAAATGCGTTACGATGCAACCACTATTGGCAACCACGACTTTGATGCGGGGATAGAAACTTTGGGGCGACATTTGGGCAATACCAATTTTGTTACCCTCAATACCAATTATGGTCTAGATAATACTCCTCTAAATAATAAAGTCCAAGCTTACAAAGTTTTTGAGAAAGCAGGTCTAAAAATAGGCGTATTGGGTGTCGGTATAGAGCTAGATGGTCTAGTGCCAGCCAAGCTTTATGGTGAAACACAATACAGTGAGCCAATACAAAGTGCTAACAAAACAGCAAGCATACTCAAAAAGGAGCTAAAGTGTGATTTGGTTGTTTGTCTTTCACACTTGGGGTATAAGTATGAAACCAACAAAGTAAGTGATTATGTGTTGGCGAAACAATCCCAAAACATAGATGTTATTCTAGGAGGACATACCCATACTTTTATGGAACAACCAGATATAGTACAAAATAAAGATGGAGAAGAGGTCCTGATCAACCAAGTGGGTTGGGCAGGTATCAGATTGGGAAGACTGGATTATTATTTTGTAAGGGGAAGAAAGGGGAAGTCACACAAAAAAGTACAGTCTGAAAGCCTTGAAATTCACTGATAATTAGTTATTTGTGAGATTGGTACAATACTTGTTATTAATATAGAGGAAACAAGTTATGGGGAAAGATTTTTGAAACTTTTTTATAGAAAACGCTTCTTCTTAAAAGTAGTTTAATATTTTTGTGTCCTTGAGTAATTTTGGGGTAAGCTCAAAATGTTGAAT